>PLSJ01000124.1 GCA_003165115.1 Syntrophaceae bacterium
GTCGCCTTCGTCCGCGTTGCAGATGGTGTATTTCATGTCGCCGGTGGACTGCCGGCAGAACCGCCATTTCATGCCGGTGAGGAAACCGCCGCCGCCCCTGCCCCTCAGACCGGAGGCGATGATGGTTTCGATGACCTGTTCCGGCGTGGACTCCCCGAGGACCTTCCGGATCGCCTCATAGCCGCCCGCAGCCATATATTCTTCTATTGAATTGGGATTTATGATGCCGCAGTTTCGCAGCACGATCCTCTTTTGCTTCTTGAAGAAAAGGTCGTCCTCGGTGGGTTTCGTGCCCTGTACGACCCATTCGTCCACGGGCGTGCCGTCGACCACGTGCTCGCTTATGATCCTTCTGGCCTTTTCGGGCGTCACGTCGCCGTACAGGTAAGAATTCCGGTCCTCATCGATCACTTCCATCAGAGGCTCCCGGTAACACATCCCGTTGCAGCCTGTCTCTTTCACTATCGCCTGGATATTCTTTCTGCTCTATCTCGTGTTTTATCGCCTCATACGTTTTGTCGCCCCCGGCTGAAACCCCGCAGGTCCCAAGCCCCACCTTAATCGTTTTCATCCCTGGCTCTCCTCGTCATTTATTCTATGCTCTATCATTGGAGTTTCGGCACCCCCTCCATCGGCCAAAGCCGCTGGAGCCACCCCGCTCGCAAAAGCCAGGCCTAAAGCTGCGCTTCCTTTGAGCGCTCGCTGTATTCCTTAAGCAGTTGCTGCACTTTTTTGGGTGTCAGCCGACCGTACGTTTCGTCGTTTATCATGACCACCGGCGAGAGCGAGCAGCAGCCGAGGCATGCGACCTTTTGGAGGGTGAACAGGCCGTCTTCCGTTGTCTCGTCGTTGGCGATCTTCAACTCGTTTTCGATCGTCTTGATGATGACGGAGGATGCATTCACGTGGCATGCCGTACCGTCGCATATCTTGATAAGGTTCTTCCCCGTGGGCCTGAGGCGGAACTGGGAATAGAAGGTGATCACGCCGTAAATTTCGGCGGCCGGAGTCCCCACGATCTGGCTGATGTGGTCGATGGCCAATTCCGGAATATAGCCGTATGTCTCCTGGGCCGATTGCAGCAAAGGTATGAGCGCACCCATTTCCCCCTGGTACTTCCAGAGCTTCACCTTGAAGTCCGAAAACCCGCTTCCCGTCTTTTCCTGCTTTGATTCTTCCGCTTGCAGCATCGCTATTTTCCTCCCGCAATAATAAGATTCCCTGAAATAATATACCCCAATTTACCTTCTGCCCGTCGCCTGTCCCACGCGACGAACGGCAAGGCCCCCTGCAGGAATCCTTTTCCTGCAGGGGGTAGATGTTTCCGGCGAAAAGACCCTGGAGACAAAGAGAAAAAAGTGGGTCGACCGGGTGCTTCTTGAGAACGACCGGCCCCATTCCTATGTCTCGAACAGGGTGATTATCGGATACTCCTTGATCCTGAGCACGCCTTCCATCGTCTTGAACNNGGGATAAATCCCTTCCATCTTTTCTTTTTCGACCTCCAGCATGACGTAGGAAGAGACCCGCGTCCTCGCCGTCTGGCTCGACGCGGCCATATTCTCGCCCTTGTCCCTGCCCAGCGCCTTGTCCACGGAGCCCATGATATTGACCACGTTCTCGCCGAACATCGGTGCGTCCACCGTCAGCATCGATACGGCTGCCACGCCTTCCATCGCACTGATCTGAGTTTCCACCACTTCATTGATCTGGTCGAGCGTGGCGGCCTGGAGCAGGAGCACCAGGTCATAATCGCCCCTGATGGCATCGCAGTAGAGGACGTTTTCATGATAGTACAGCTTGCGGTACGTGCTCAGGAGGTTGGCGGAATTATCGAGCGAGACCAATGCGTAGGCGCTCATCGATTCCTGCGCCGCCGTCGCCTCCCTGGGGGGCAGCTCCTCGGAAACCGCTTTTTCCATGGGGGCCTTCATCTGGTCCAGCACCCTCGTAAGATCGTCCAGCGTGAAGGGCTTCTCCAGGTAGGCATCCGCCGATTTCGCCTCCTCCGCTATCGTCTCGCTGCCGTAGCCGGTGATAATGATCACCGGGAGTTGGGGGTAGTTGAATTTAATCGCCTTAAGGAGCTTCAGCCCATCGATATCGGGCAGCCTGATGTCAACGATAGCGCAGCCAAGGGGCATGCTTTTCTGCTTGAAGGTTTCTAGGGTCTGGAGCGCCTTCATGCCGTTCTCGCACGGCTCGGTCTGATAGCCCTTCTGCATGAGTCCCAGCGAAACGCTCCTTCGAAGCGATGCCTCGTCGTCGATCAGTAAGACCTTCTTTTCCATGGTATCCGCTCCTTTCCAGGGATTTTGTGAAACATAGTGCAATTAACTGCAAGAGCGATGCCACACACCAGAAGCCTGATGTTACGCTCACTTAGACTGAAAATCCACGTGGAGTGAACAGCCCGTGCGATAAGAAAACAGGCGAGATACGACACAAACGTATATTCCACGCCGTTATTGCGGCTGTTAACATTTTTCTCGCTTATCAACAATCCAGGAACCGTTGCAAACGCTGGGTTTTTAAGTGTTAAAAATATTTACAGCAGAAATTTGTACGGATGGCACGTGCGGATTTTCACTTATGCCGACCCATCGGTCTCGCTCTCCGCGGTGATACCCTCATCGGCTTCTTCCCTGTACGCCCTCTTCATATGGCGGTCGTGCCGGCTCAGCAACCAGATTTCCGGGATGATCCGGGAAATGATGTCGCCGTGCGAGAAGACGCGGACAATGGCACTTTCCGATACGACCACCGCGACGGACCGCGTTCTTTTTGTAATGGATGCGGCCGCCACGTGCCGGCTCCCGAGTCCCAGGGGAAGCTCTATATCTTCGACCGAGGCATCGATATAACGGCACGCGGAGAGACAGACGCCTTCGTCGGAAACCACGAATGCCCCGTCGAGCAGGGCAAGCTCCTTTATGGTTTCCCGCATGTTGGGGTCGTCGATACGTTTTCTGTCATCCGGATGACCGAAAAGGGGGTCGAGTATCAGCGGCTTCGAATGTTTCAGTGCGTTTTCCGAATCCGAGATCACGAAGAGGGTACCCACTTTTCGTCCCTCCCCCCCTTCCCGCGCGATCTCGATGGCGAGCCAGATAATCTTCTCGAGGGTCGTCTTATTGACATAGTCGGTCTGGTCCAGCACTTTTTTCAGCAACCGGTGCGCCATATCGCCTCCACTCCTTCTCAATTCTAATCCCGGAAGGGGGAGATTACTACCGTTTCCCGCCCCCTCATGGCGCATCTTGGTTCCTGCCAGAAGGAGTGCGAACACATCCGTGCATCATGTTTCCGAAGAAGGGGAGAAGGATATTGCACCGTTGCAGGTCATTGGCGAAGCATTCTTGGTCGATCATCTACCTACGCCAGGATCGCCTATGCGCCCGGCTGGCCGGTCTTGGCATGGAGTCTCGTGCCATCCGGGTCTTTTTCGATACTTAACCGGTTTAGGATATTACTCATTGGGCTCTTCAGTATTTGTGCCATACGTTCACTAAATCTGTTGATCTTCAATAAGGTGAATGCCTTTGCCCTTACCAGATCAAGCAAAGAACAGAAGATATAGATACCGAAAGCTGTTAATGAAATAAACAGAGTCATTTTAATCGCAGAGTATTGGGAATAGTCCACAAAACGGTCTTTCATTATGTATCGCCAGACCAATGGTTCGGTTTGGATTAAATAGACGCTAAAGGATAAAGGCGCTAATAGTCCGATGAATTTGTTTAATATCCTATTCTTTAAGGTGAGGTTTGAAAAGAACAACAACAGGGCGATACCTGCGAAAAGGATCGTAGGGGACGTATAAGGCACTAAAAGACTTCCATGCTTTGCCACCCCGAAATACCGTGCAGTCATCAATTCAACAGTCGATTTACTTAACCACGTCAATGCAATACATACGAAATAAAGTATGATAAACCATCTTGCCCGAACTCTCTCACCAACGGAATATTTCTTAATATAACCTCCGATTAAATATAGTGCGGCTAACCAAAGGGTACTACAACCAGCCGCCGTATTAAAAACGTCTGCCTGTCGAAGCGTCGGTAAAATTGAAAATACCACGATGATGCTGAATAAGAGAATTTGCAGATCTCTTTGTCTCAAAGAATTTAGCAAATGATTCAGGAATGGGATGAAAAAGAACATGCCAAAATACGCGGTAAAATACCAATAGTGGCCAAATGGAACAGGGAAGAATGCTTTTATCGACTCTTTGACTCCGACCGAACCTGGAACAACAATTGCGAATATTCCCGTAATTATGACTGTGTAAAAAGTCACCTGTAGCCACAGTGAAACAATGCGGGAATATTGAAACTTGGAATTGACGGAAACATATCCGCTGACCAGCGCGTAGCAGTTCACCGCACAAGCTGCGGCAATTTCCAGGAACCATGCTATCTCGTAATTAAGCGTGAGGACTCCCGCATGCGCTAAAATTCCGCCCTGTCCTAAGATATGCAACGTTGTTACCATAAACATGGCCAACATTCTCAGGAAATCAATTCCTAAATGTCTTTCGTTCGATGCGCGCTTCACAAGGCGGCCCAGCCGCCGAAGGTTTTGTCAGGGATCGAAGCGATGGAGCGAAGGATCGCTATCTTGTCATCATGCTTCGGCGCAATATCGGCCGCAAAGTGAAATGGATCCGATGAGTTCTTCATGAGGTCCGTGGCATGCGGAACCTCTGTAATTTGTAGGATCATCCTTCTTCTCCGTTTCTTCCGTCCTTCCCCGGCCCGCCGAGGTGAGACCGCCGGCAGGATCGCTCACTTTCATTTCATCCTACAAGATCAGCATAAGACTGTCAATGCTATGTTGAATAAGCCGGCTGGAGAAGGGATCAGGGTCTTTCATGTTGTTGTATTCTCCGCTATCGTACACGGTGTTCAAGGGGAACATTGTCCTCAGCCGAGTTGCCGACGTCCGTGCTCCATGCCGTCATGAACAAAGGGGCTTTCAGGGAATCCTCGAGGTACATGAAATTATATTTTTTTGCTGTTATTTTTTTTCTTGACAACGCTTCTTGAAAAAATATAATGTCTGGCTTATGAACTGTTCAACTGGATAATTAGTGATATGTCAGACATTTAAAGGGGACACAAAAGCATGAGAAAGACCGAAGATAATTCCCAGGTAATAAAAGTTGAAACGGGCAAAAAGCACCAGGTGCGTTTTGCACCGCTTAAAGCGCGAAGAGCCTTTGAACAGATTTCGGCAGAGATCAAACGGATGATCTTTTCGGGAACGCTGAAGCCGGGGGATGCGCTGCCGTCGGAAGGAGAGTTGGCAGGCCAGTTTGGAGTGAGTCGTCAAACTGTAAGAGAAGCCCTGCGAAGGCTCGAGCTATCGGGGTTTATAGCCGTGCAGAAGGGGGCTTCCGGCGGACCGGTCGTCGTTGACACTATCCTTAAATCGATAGGCGATCTCTTCCTGGACGCGTTTCAGCTAAAGAGGATGACGACGACCGATCTCACCAAGGCGCGCGTCGCCATTGAAAAGATGATACTGAAACACGCTTTCGAGGCGAACGATAAGAAGACGTTCGCCCTCATGAGGGCGGCTGAGCAGGAGGCCGAGAGAAAACTGGCGGAGAGCATCCCGGCCTTCGAGGACAACCTCGACTTTCATATACTCCTGGCAAGAGCTACTCAAAACTACATGTTCGTGATCCTGATGGAGTCAATGATGACGGTCGTTGCCCATTTTCATAGTGTCCTCAGGATAGGCACGAACACGATCAGAAGCGCACACAAGGCCCATGAGCGGATCCTCGACGCGATAGAAGACGGGGACGAACCGCGAGCCCAGGTGGAGCTGGAAAAGCATATCCTGGCGGTGGACCGTATGTACAAGAAAGTCAAGAAAAGTTCTCAGACAGAGCAAGCAGAGACGACGTGGACCGGTCCGGCTAAGAGCGGGTCTTTATCCTGACATAAAGGCGTCGTGTCGAAAGGGGGCGGACCTTGTCGGCCGGTTATGTCGCTTCATCACACCGGAGGAATATCATGGAAGAGATTACCTGTACGGTTAACGGCGTACCTCGTCGGATTATTGTCGATCCAAATAAAAGCCTTTTAAAAGTCCTGAGGGAGGATCTCAGGTTAACGGGCGCAAAAGAGGGGTGTGGCTCCGGCCACTGCGGCACGTGCGCGGTGCTTGTCGAGGGCAAGGTGGTGTACGGGTGTAAGTACCCCGTCTCCCGGGCGCGCAACAAACACGTCACCACGATCGAGGGAATCGGGACCCCCGACCATCCTCATCCGCTGCAGACCGCATTCGTCACCGCCGGCGCGATACAGTGTGGTTTCTGCACGCCGGGGATGATTATCCGGGCCAAGGCGCTGCTGGAGAAGAACCCCAATCCGACCCGCGAAAACATTGTCGATGCTATCCAGCCGCATCTCTGCCGCTGTACCGGTTACGTGAAGATCTTCGAAGCCATAGAAATAGCCGCCGCCTACATGCGGGGCGAGACGGATACGCTCCAGCCGAGGATGGAAGGCTCGCTTATCGGCCAGCCGGTCGCGCGGCGTGACGGCCTTGCAAAAGCCACCGGCACCACTCTCTTTGCCGATGATATTCCGGTCGAACCGTGCGGCCATATCAAGATAGTCAGGAGCCCCCATCATCACGCGAGAATAGTCACCATCGACAAAAGCGAGGCACTCTCCGTTCCGGGCGTCTTCGCCGTCTTGACGGCGGATGACGTGAAAGGCACGAACCTTCTGAAACTGGCGGGAGACGACCTGCCGGTTTTGTGCGCGCACAAAGTCCGCATGATCGGAGACCCGGTCGCGGCGGTGGTCGCGGCAAGCCCGGACATCGCCGCGGAGGCGGCGCAGAAGGTCCGCGTTGTCTACGAGGAGCTGCCGGCCGCACTTACGGTGAACGAGGCCTTGCGGGAGGGAGCGCCGCAGGTCCACGAAACGTTGCCGAATCTCTTTTTTCAGCGAAACATTGTGTCGGGCGATGTGGAAAAGGGCCTTCAGGATGCGGACGTCGTCGTCGAAGGGTTCTACTCGACGCAGACCATCGAGCATGGCTACCTGGAGCCCGATTCGGGTATCGCGTATGTGCATGAGAACGGACAGCTCGTCGTGATGGCGGGCTCACAGAATATGTATCGCCACCGCCAGTCGATCGCCGATGCGGTGGGTATCCCGGTCGAACAGTTGCGCATCCAGCAATCCGTGACGGGAGGCGCCTTCGGTGGAAAACTGGACGTGAATGTCGGCGGCGTGCTCGCTGTCGCCGCGTTAGCAGTTCACAAGCCGGTAAAACTGGTCTTCGACCGTGCGGAGACCTTCGCGGCCACGAGTAAACGCCACCCGTTCTCGATCACGGGGAAAATCGGCGCGAAGAAGGATGGAACACTGATGGCAGCAGGGTTCGACGCGGTCGCGGACGCCGGCGCTTATAAGTCGTATTCGATCCCCGTCATGAGCAGGGGCAGTATCCATGCGAGCGGCCCCTACAGGTTTCCCCACGCGCATATACACGGCCAAGTGGTTTTTACGAACACGGCCTTCAAAGGCGCCATGCGCGGCTTCGGCTCGCCTCAGTACTGCTTCGCCGTCGAGTCGATGCTCGACGAGCTGGCCGTGAGACTGAAAATGGACCCCTTCGATCTCCGCGAGAAGAACGCATTTAGGAGTGGAGACGTCACGATAACGGGCCATAAACTGGATGACGACATCGGCTTCGCGCGTTGTCTGGAGGAGATGCGCGGGCCATACGCGCGGGCCGTGGAAGAAGCAAAGCAGCACTCGACCGAAAAAGTCAAACGGGGCGTCGGGTTGGGCTGCGTTCATTTCGGCTCGGGCGTGCCGACGCCCGACAAGTCTGAGGCGTGGGCAGAGCTTCTTCCCAATGACACTCTTCAGTTATCGATAGGGTCGGCGGATATCGGCCAGGGGTCCGATACCATGTTCTGGCAAATTGCCGCGGAAACCATGGGCTATCCGCTGGAGCGGGTTTTCGTTTGTACCTGGGACACGGGACACGCGCCCGATGGACACATTTCTTCAGGCAGCCGGCAGACCTACGTGTCGGGTCAGGCCGTGCGGAAAGCTGCCGCAGAGTTGAAAAAGCAGATGGAAGATAACGGCTGTGCCACGTACGCGGACCTCAAATCAAAAGGTCTGCCCACAATAGCCAAGGTGGTGCACCAGACAACCACCGAACCGATGGACCCCGTGGACGGCCACGGCGTGCCCTTTGAAACATATTCTTTCGGGGTCCAGATGGCTGAGGTCGAAGTAGACGTGAAAACAGGCAAGGTCAGGGTGATCAGGATCACGGCGGCGCACGACGTTGGCCGTTCCATCAACACCCTGAATGTGGAAGGGCAAACGCAGGGTGGAATAATAATGGGATTGGGTTACGCCCTTACCGAGGACTACCGGTATCCCGAGACCGACAACTTCGTCAAATTCCGCATGCCGCGAGCCAAAGACATACCGGAAATAGAAATGATTTTTGTCGATTCTCCGCGAAAGAACGGACCTTTCGGCGCATGCGGGGTCGGGGAGATTACCCTGGTGGCCACGGCACCTGCTATTGCGAACGCCGTATATCACGCGTGCGGGGCACGGATCCACGACCTGCCCATCACGGCGCATAAGGTGAAGCAGGCCCTGGGCGCGAATTCATAAGCATCCATAGCCTTGGGTGCGCTCATGGACGTTATGGCAAGGATCGCCCGGGTGCGCGTAGAACAAAACACCGGGAATAAAGAAAACCAGGAGGGAATATGAGGCTCGAAGGTAAGGTGGTCATCGTGACGGGAGCGGCGCGGGGCTTGGGGAGGGCATACGCGCTGCGACTTGCGAGAGAAGGCGCGAAAATAGTAGTGGCTGACGTCTTGGACGGAAGCGAGACGGTGGAGGCAATAAAGAAAATCGACGGCGAGGCAATCGCAATCAAGACGGATGTGACCGGTGAGGAGAGCACGAGGGAGATGGCTGCGAAGAGCATCGAAGCCTTCGACCGCATCGATGTCCTCGTGAACAACGCCGCAATCTTTGCCACGATCGCAAAGAGGCCATTCTGGGAGATCCCGGCCGAAGAGTGGGACGCGGTAATGGCGGTCAACCTGAAAGGGCCGTTCCTTTGCGCCAAGGCGGTCTATCCCCAGATGAAAGCGCAGGGCAAGGGGAAAATCATCAATGTGGCATCGGGGACGTACTTTAAGGGAGTACCCAACTTTCTGCACTACGTGGTGTCAAAAGGCGGCAATATCGCTATCACCCGGTCCATGGCAAGAGAGGTGGGAGACGCCGGCATATGCGTCAACACGATCGCCCCGGGTTACACGGAGACGGATTATCTGCACGAGCATCCGCAGGACCCGCCTCAAGTCACAAAGATGATCATCGCCAGCCAGTGCATCAAAAGACCTTCGACACCCGACGACCTGACCGGCACCATCGTTTTTCTCGCGTCCGATGACAGTGACTTCATTAGCGGCCAGACGATTCTTGTCGACGGCGGGTCTGCGTTCAATTAGAAGGAACGGCCGGCAACTGTTGAACGGTGATAGGCCGGAAACCTCACAAGGGGATTGATATGGATACGATATACGCCATTTTGGTGAGAGTCAGCAAATGGCTCACCGTTATCGCCGCCGCCGCCCTGACGTTCATGATGCTTTTGACGGTGGCCGATGTTTTTGGTCGTGCTTTCGGCCATGCCGTTTTGGGTACCTACGAGGTCGTCAGCACACTGCTTGGCATAGTGATCGGTTTTTGTCTTCCGAAGGTTACCCTGGACAGGGGGCACGTCGCCATGGAGTTCCTCCTCGATAAGATGTCCAAGAGGAGCAGGGCCATCATGAATGGAGCGACGCGGCTGGTCTGCCTGGTCCTCTTCCTGCTCATCGCGTACAACCTCGTTTCCGTTGGCAAGGAATTCTACAAATCGGGAGAAGTGTCGCCCATACTCCAGATACCGTTTTATCCCGTAGCCTGGGGAATCGCAATCAGCTGTTTTATCGAGTGTGCTGTCTTCTTTTTCGATATCGTAAAGATCGGGAGGGGCCAATATGAATGAGATCGCCATAGGAATGATCGGCCTCGCCGCACTGCTCGCACTCTTTGCCACGGGGATTGAAATAGGCTTCGGCATGGCAACCATCGGTTTTATCGGTTTTGCTGTCCTCAGGGACATCCCCTCTGCCATGAATCTTCTCGGCAGGGACTTTTATGAAGTCATCACAAATTACGGCTACAC
The DNA here is from genome assembly GCA_003165115.1 of Syntrophaceae bacterium. Lineage (GTDB taxonomy): Bacteria > Desulfobacterota > Syntrophorhabdia > Syntrophorhabdales > WCHB1-27 > BOG-1155. Next base: position 10,255 of record PLSJ01000124.1, read on the forward strand.
GGTCTTTCCGCTCTTCATCCTCATGGGCCAGATAGGCTTCCACGCCGGCATAGCGGGAAGGCTCTATAATGCCGCGCACAAATTTGTCGGCCATATCCCCGGCGGCCTGGCCATGGCGACCGTCGGAGGGGCGGTAGGTTTCAAGGCCATATGCGGATCGACCGCCGCGACCGCCGCGACATTTGCGAGCATCGCGATCCCCGAGATGGACCGCTACGGCTACAGCAAGACCCTTTCGACCGGCATCGTTGCCACGGTAGGGGCCCTGGGATGCATCATACCGCCCAGCGTTACCATTATCGTCATAGGCTTCCTGACGGAACAATCCATAGGTCAGCTCTTTCTTGCCGGCATAATACCCGGAATAACCATGGCGATATTTTTCATTGGCGTTATTTACGGATGGGCCAAAATCGATCCGAGCGTCGCGCCCAGGGCAGCCCGCGCAACGTGGAATGAAAGGGTCCGCACGCTGCCCGATCTATTTTGGGTCCTGCTTGTGTTTTTCGTGGTCGTCGGCGGCATAATGGAGGGGTATTTCACGCCGACCGAGGCCGGCGCCGTCGGCACGTTCGCGGTGATCGTGCTGACCGCGGCAAAGCGGGACCTCACCTTCAGGAAATACGGGATAGCGATTACCGAGGCGCTCCGGACGGCAGGGATGTTCCTCATGATTCTCGTCGGTTCCGCGATCTTCGGTCACTTTATCGCCGTTTCCGGTATTCCGCAGAAGGCGGGGGACTGGATCGTCTCTTTGCCTCTCAACCGGTATATGATCATGATACTCATCTGCTTTGTCTACGAGCTGGGCGGCTCGTTCATCGACGACCTCGCCTTCACTATCCTCGCCACGCCGATCTTTTATCCGACGGTTCTCAAGCTGGGTTTCAATCCGCTCTGGTTCGGAATACTGATCGCCGTCGTCATTACCATCGGTGTCGTTATTCCGCCCATAGCAGCGTGTGTCTTCGTGGTGAGAAACGTCACCAAGGTGCCGATAGGGCAGATATACAGGGGGGTCACGCCCTTCCTGTTATCTCTTGTGCTCGTCTGGGCGTTGCTGTTCATCTTTCCTGGAATGGCGACGTGGCTGCCCTCGGTATTTTACAAGTGATATGCTTCGGGAAGAATGAGAACGGTACGCATGTCGATAAACGAAAGGAGGTACTAAGCATGGGACGAAAGGCTCTGTTCTGCATCTGCTTCATTTCACTCGTTTTTGCGACTTATTCTCTCACGCACGCCGCGGAGGTCGTCAAACTCACCTTTTCCAACTTCTTCCCGGCTACGCACAAGAGCGCGACCGTATTCGACAACTTCTGCAAGGACGTCAACAAGAGGTCCAACGGCAAGGTGGAGATCGCCTATTTTGTGGGGGGATCGCTCCTTTCGCCGACGAAGACGGCCGCGGGGATAAGCACGGGCATCGCCGACATCGGCTTGTCGCATTGCTCCTATACGAGAGGACGCTTTCCGGTGATGGAGGCGATGGAATTGCCCCTCGGCTTCCCGAGTAGCTGGGTCGCCAGCCACGTCGCGAACGATTACTACAACAAGTTCAAGCCGAAGGAATGGGAAGACTATTATCCCCTCGTCTTCAGCACGGGTCCGTCGAACGTCCTTTACACGCTCAATAAACCCGTCAAAACGCTTGAAGACCTTAAGGGCATGAAGATCAGGGCCACGGGCAGAATCTCGGACATAGTGAAGGCCCTCGGGGCCAGTCCGATACCGATGGACATCGGTGACGTGTACGAGGCTTTCAGGCGGGGAGTGCTCGACGGTGCCGTGGGCGGCCTGGACCAGATGGTGGGCTTCAAGTTCGGTGAAGTGCTCAAATATACGACCGAATCATGGAAGGTCGGCAGCGTCTATACTTTCTACGTGGTAATGAACAAGCACAAATGGGACAAGCTTCCGCCCGATGTAAGAAAGGCTTTCATGGAGGTATCGGACGAGTACAAGGAAAAGTGGGCGGTCGCGTGGAATGAGTCGGACATAGAAGGCAGGGACTTTCAGAAAAGCAAGGGCGGCCAGTTTATACCCCTATCTGATGAAGAAGCAGCCAAGTGGCGAAAAGTGACCCAGCCCGTCATAGCGACGTACAAGAAGGACCTTGTCTCCAAGGGCTACAAGGAGAAGGAAGTCGACGGCTGGATAAGCNNAGGAGCGCATCGAGTACTGGAAGGGGCAGGAAAAGGCCAGAAATATACCAACGGCCTACAAGTACTAGTGTCAATCGGGCAAATGACAGCCCATCTTCCGCGGTCAGCGCGGAAGATGGGCGCCGCGATTCCTATACCGTTCTAACGGATGTGTATAGGGAAGACGAAGTTGATGCCCGGCGGCGGGGGCGGCGGGGCGTATACGACCGGTGGAGGCGCATAGCCGGGCGCCGGGTAGTAGCCGGGAGCGTAGTATCCCCCGTAATATCCCCGGTCGTGGCATGCATGGCCGTGATGGTAACCGCGTCCACGGTGACCCCTGTCATCCCTTGCGAGAACCGGCGTTATAGACATTCCGACGACGATGACGGCAATTGCGAGGACTGTCACGTTCCTCACAATTGCCCTGACGTTCCCGGCCCACGTGCTTGAGCTTTTCATGGCACCCTCCTTACTCTTCGGGTCATTGGGTCTCATTTCTTCTTCGAGAGCTTCTTCTGAACGTGTTTCGTGAAAAGGCTGTCAGCGATCTTCTTCTGTTCGTCGGACATGCCGCTATAGAGGGCCTCGAAGACCGGGATGAATTTGTTCAGTCCCGTGGCATGGGCGTCGGTGATTGCGGCGTAGGACTTGAGATCTTCCACGGCGTTCAGGGTGTTTTCCTTCTCTTGCCTCGCCTTTATGAGGGGATCCATGGCCGCAGCGTTTTCCCGCATCACTTCGGCGACCTTGTTCCACTGTTCTTCCTGTGCTGCCGTAATCTTGAGTTTGGAATGGAGTTCGTTGATCCGCACCTCGACACGGCCGGCTTCAGACACCTTCGGCTTGGGTGTCGTGGAACCGGTCTGTGCCTTTGCAATCAACGGACTTCCAAAAATGACGGTCATGCAGAAAAGTGCGGCCGCAACGAGAACCGTGGTGGAGCGAGTGACCCGACACATGCTACGTTTCATGATCTGCCTCCGTGTGATTGTTTTCTTCCGTCCCCCGACATTATTTCCCCCGACTCCAATTTCGGAAAACCCGGCATTACGTTTCATTACAAGCACGACTCGGCCGTCGCGGCTGTGTCTCCTCGCGTTCGTGACAAGATTATTGAAACTCAACCTAGGTCAATTTAATCATCGGGGGGCCGTATTTCAAAAACTTCCGCGCTCCGTGCACGTTCGGAACAGAGGTATGCGCCGGATACGGCCGAGCTTAGCGACAGGACGTTGCCCGGCTCTTGTCGACAGAAGTCGAATATGCTACTACTTTGCGGTGCCGGAAAGGCCGGAGAAAGGGCGATTTTCGTGACAGGGGCTTGAGGATGAGCGATAAGGATCGGCGCCAGGCGGCACTCGACCGGGCTATGACAGAGAAATACTGCCACAGCATGGGGGCGGTGCTCTATGAAGAGGGCAGGTTCGATGAGGCCGTCCGGTTCTTCGAACAGGCCCTCAGCCTCGATGAAAAGCCTTATACGCGTTGCCATCTCGGGCTTTCCTTCATGGCGAAGAACGACTTCGACCGTGCGCTGGAGGAGATCACCAGGGCCATACGGCTTTGCCCAGGCGAGGCGGAATATTACTACCAGAGGAGCGCGGTGTGGGGCCGCTCGGGAAAGCATGCCCGGCGTGATGCGGATATGGAAGAGGCCGTCAGGCTCGATCCGAACTACCGCAGGGTAGGGCGGATCAGGGCAGGCGCCGAACGCCTGCTGAAAGCCGCACATAGCGGCGAAGCGCAGGCCGGGTCTTGTATCGTGCCCTGTCCTGCCTACTGTTGCCATTTCAGTCACGAGACCGTGGTGCACGGCGTCTGCATAGGGCCGTGGAAGCTCCGGGCCATTCGCCTATTCTTGCGCGAGTCGGGTCTCGATGAAGCGGAGTTCCTGGACCGGCTTTTGTTTAGCCGGGAGGAGCGGCACGTGAGGATGATCCCGCCTCATTTCGTCGTCAAGGAGGAGGGGCAGGAAGTCGTCTTCTTCCCCAAGCGGAGAAACAAGGTCCTGGGAAAGCGGCTGGTGCGCGGTCTGCCCCGGGCAAGAGAGTACAGGCCGCTTTCCTGGGTCACGGCAGGGGCGAGGCCCTGCGTCTTTCTCGGTAGGGGAAGATGCTCGGTCCATGACCTTGGGGACGAGCCCGCCCTGCCTGCATGCAAGGATTTCTTCTGCCTGACGGGTCTCGTCTTTCTTTCGCTCCGCAGCCTCGGTCTGGTAAGCGAACCGGAGATACGGGCGAAAAGCATGGACGAGCTGAACAGGATTGCCGCGGACATCCTGTGCGCGTTCTCGGACGGACTTTATGCGGATGAGGGCGATGCCGTGCTGCGGGCGCGGATATATACTATATTGAGGCAGGGGTAACAACGGGGGCTCTTGAAAAGAGCTCTTAAGCGCGTGACCATGGGACCGGAGCGAGAAGATGAGCATTCCTGGCGCAATCATAGCCGGCTTACCAGCGACGTTTGTGTTCTTCGTTATCACAAGGCTGACGACGATGAACCGGATGGGCATGGAGCGATACCTGGGCACCATGGTGACGCGCAAAGAACATGGTATCCTGGGGTTTGTCTTTCTCTTCGCGGGAGGCATTATCCTGAGCGTCCTCTATGCGGTCGTCTGGTCTCTCGAAGCGGGCAGGCCCAGTTACCTGTCCGGCCTCTTCTTCGGCATTGCGCAATGGCTGGTAGTGGGTCTTCTTATGGCGGCGCTACCCCCGTCCATGCCGGGATTCGGGCCGGCGCCGTGCCTGCCCCGGGCATCTACATGACAAACATTTTGGGTAAGTGGGCCTTTGTTGCCGGCCTCGTGAATCACGTCGTTTTCGCCCTCACCATAGCTTACTTTTATCAGTTTTTCGAAAAGCCCTACGCCTAGCGGTGGCCTTCGGCTCCGGTCATGCCCTCAGAGTGCGGTCCCCTTCTATGTGTCGAAGGAACGATGAACCTCATCCCATGCCCTTTCGGAGATCTCCTCCGGACTTTTCCCCTCCGTGTCGATAAGGAGATCGGCGCACTCCGCGTAGCGCGGCAGGTAGCTCTCGATCAGGTCCCGGCAGCCCGATGCATCCCGGCAATCGAGGTCCTTACCGGCCCTCCCCAGGATAGTCGCCGTATTCGCCCACAGCCAGACGGAAAGACAATTATTCCTCAAGGTCCGTACGTTCGCCCTCACCCCCACGGCGGCCGCCCCGCATGAAACCACGTGACGCGACACGAGCCTGAGCCCGTCGATTTCCGCCTGCTCCATCCTCCTGAATGCCTCTTCGCCCCGACCCTCCAATATCTCCGCGATGGACGAGCCGGCCTTCTCCTCGATCCGCCTGTCGACGTCAATGAAGGTCAATCCGCTCATTTCCGCCACCAACCCGGCAACGGTCGATTTGCCTGTAGCCGTGAACCCGATGAGGGCGATGTTCTTCCGCGAGTCACGTCTTGTTTTCCACAGGGCCTTTCGCATCTCCCCGAGTGGGGCAGGCTGTCCGGTGAAGAGACTGAAAGTGGCGGCCGCCTGCGCGAGGAGCCACTCCCGCCCGTCGATCACGGTGCATCCCCTGCCGGTCGCATCCCTGAGAAAAGGGGTTGAACCGGGATTAAGGGCATCGAGAACAATGAGGTCGGGCCGGAGCAGAGAGGGGTCGAGCACGCTGCCGGTCGAAGAAATGGCGGAGACGAGCAGCCGGGCGTCTTTCAGGGCGTCGGCGATGTGGGACAAGGAGATGACCTCGCATCCCGGCATCGGCGCTGTGTCGCGGGTCTTCTCGAGGGCAGGGTTCGCGACGACCACACGGCTTCCCGCCTCGAAAAAGGCCAGCGCCGCGGCCCTGGCCGTCCCTCCCGCGCCAAGGACGACCACCTTTTGCCGGAGTGGCTCGAAGCCGATACTTTTTGCCGCACCGAGGGCGCCCGCGATATCCGTATTGCAGCCGATGAGCGCATCATTCCTCCTCACCACGGTATCGACAGCTCCTATCTTCCGGGCATCGGCCGTGACGGAGTCGAGATAGGGCATAATGCCTGTCTCGAAGGGAGTAATGATGCTGAGACCCTGAAGGCCCATTTCCCTGGCGGTGCCGACTATTTCCTCCGCCGTGGATGCGGCGAGGCGCAGGTATATCGCCTCGATGGCGAGCTTCCTGAACGCGGCATTGAGTATCACGGGGTTCCTGCTCTGAAAGACGGGGTTGCCGGCAACCGCGTAGAGGGCCGTCATCGCTTACCTCCTTATCCGCGCCCTTGCGGCGCGGATACCGACCAAATCCCATCACCAATGGGGTGAAGGTATTATGGCACACGACGCCCTTACCTACAAGCGCGAGGAAGAAAAGGACGGTCCAGGCATGACACGGGCCGCTCTTTTCGGGTCTGCCTGGAAGGGCGGCCGGGACCGGCCGGGCGGTGGATCAGCAATTCCTTGCGCCCTTCCTGATAAACTTGTATAATAAGGACATGAGCAATGTGGCACTTCTATGGGACCTTGAAAACGTGAACCCCGGATCGGATTCGCTTTTTTTGGAAGGTCTTATCGAGCACGCGGAATCGAAAGGCCGGGTGGTGACCGCCCGGGCGTATGGAAACTGGACAAATACCGTGTTTTCCAAGCTCGCCCCATCGCTCACCCGCCGGTACTTCTACCTGGTCCATATCCCGAAAGGGCGAAAAAACAGCTCCGATATGGTCCTCGTCTCCGACACGCTGGAGATACTCCGCATACACGACCATATAGACACATTTCTCCTCGTTACCGGAGACAGTGATTTTCGTTTCCTTGTGCTCGCTCTCAGAAGGGCCGGTAAGATGGTCCATATCGTCTGCAACACGCAAAATGCCTCCGAGGACCTTCTCGCTCTCGCCGACAGCTATGTCGATTACAGGGAATTGATGCCGGGAGGGAACGACGAAGAGGCTGCCGACAAGGCGCCCCCGGTGATGGAAGACAAGGCAGCACTGGTGACGGAGGACAAGGCAGCGCAGATAAAGAGCGGTTCACCCGCGCCCGTATCGCCTATGACTGTCGAGGATTGGTTTCAGGTTCTCGCGGAGGCGGCCGATCTGATGCTCAAAAAGAAGATAAGTGCGGGTCTCGGATCGGTGAAGATCAGAATGAAGATGCTGAATCCTAATTTCAATGAGAAAAAGCTCAACTTTGCCCATTGGAGCGATTTTGTCAGCGCTGCCGTCAAGGCAGGCTTTATCACGATCGCGGGCAAAGGAGCGGAATCGGTGATCTCCCCCGTTCCCAAGGTCCTGAAACGAGAAGGCCCGCAGCAGCGGGCGTTTCGAGTCCTCCTGGATGTCCTGACCGAACTCGATAAGGGGAATCAGGCAAACTACCACTCCTTTCGCAACGTCAATTCGAAACTGATCGAAAGAAAGGTATATTTCAACGGGCTCGGTTTCAACCAGTTCAAGGGGTTCGTGCAGGCGGCCGAGGCCAGGGACCTGGTCCACTCAAAAGTCGAGGGCCTCAAGCACTCGGTGCGGCGGGTCCTTCAGGACGAACCGCCACACATGCCTCTTTCATAACGTTTTTTCCGGTCGGCCTGTGCGAGTCTCCCCGACGTCTCCATCACATATGGTGGCCCTGTCAGCCTTTGTCGCACTCCATGTTTTTTTTTCTTGCATTCCCGTCATCACATCTGGTAATGTTACCCAACTAAGAAGGTTGACCGGAACGTTGCGTATTTTTATAGTGGAGGGTTACATTGAGAAAACTATTTCTATCACTGGTCTTCGTGATGGTGATTGCAAATCTTGCATGGTCGGCAGGACAAAGCGCACCAGTGCCCGCGGCAAAGGCGACACCGTCCGCAGCGCACCCCGCGCCGGCCGCCGTCCCTGTTGATCCTACCTATCTTATCGGCCCGGGTGATACCCTCGCCATCTCCGTATGGAAGGACGAAGCCCTTACCAAAGACGTGGTGGTGCTCCCCGACGGTATTATTTCCTTCCCGCTCATAGGCCTGCTGAAAGCCTCCGGCAAGACCGTCGCCCAGCTCAAGACGGAAATGGAGGAGAAAATCTCACAGTACGTGACCGAGCCCGTGCTCAATGTCGAGGTGAAGCAGGTCAACAGCATGCTCGTCTTCGTGATCGGCCGGTTGAATATGAGCGGAAGCGGGAGGTTGGTCCTCAACGCCAACGCCAATGTCCTTCAGGCCCTCGCCATGGCCGGAGGCCTCAACACCTTCGCCAAGAGAAACAGCATCAAGGTTTTCCGCCAGGAAGGAGGCAAAACGATAAGCTTTCCGTTTCACTACGACGACGTGGTGGAAGGCAAACGTCTTGAAGAAAACATAGAGCTCAAAAGGTATGACGTCATCGTCGTGCCCTGAGCGCGCGAAATTGAAAAGGGTTAAGCTGCCGTGCTGAGACGAGCCAATCCGCTCTTTTTGCTGTTCTTTCTATGCGTTGCGGTCTTTCCGCCGTCGCTTGTTCATGCCGATGAATTTCGGCTGCTGCCTTCGTTTGCCGAAAAATTTGAATATAATGACAATCTTTTCATCGCACCGGCCAACCTTACGCCCAACCAAAAGATACACGATTTCATCAGCACGACGTCGGGTGGGCTGCATCTTCTGAGCAACACCGAGCGGATGAACTTTGACTTTACGGGGCGCGTCGACCAGCTTCTCTACCGCGACAACCCGAACCTCAATTCCACCGACCAGTTTTATAAGGCGGCGCTCCGCTATTCCGTCACCCCTGACCTCTCGCTGTCCCTGAGGGGCGCCTATGACCGCGATTCCCGGCCCGACCGTGAATTATTCACTTCCGGCCTCGTGCTCAACGGGGCCAGGAGGGAGGTTTCCTCCGAGGGCATCACCGCCGATTATTCGCTCACCGACAAGACCCTTTCGTCTCTCTCCTATGACCACGGCGAATATTGGTACAGGAGCTCGCATTTCGTCAGCATGACCTACGATGCCGCCAACCTTGGCTTTGTGCGCGACCTGACCGACTTCGTCAACAACCTGAAAGGACGGCTCAATGTCGGGTACACCCACTATATGTTCACCGGTTTGACGACGGACAATTACGAGGCAACGACCGGCTTCGAATACGCACTCCATGAAAAATGGACGTTCCTCCTGGATGGCGGCGCCCGCTATACACAATCCGCTTTTCAGGCTCAACAGATAGTCGGGGTCCTCGGCCCATTTGTATTCGTATCTACCCAGAACGTGACGACTACGGGAAGTGCCCCTATCGGCACAGCGAGGCTCTCCTACAAGGGAGAGACCACTACCGCGGAGCTCTCTGCGAACCGCGACGTCATGCCGGCCTACGGCTCGATAGGCACGCTGGAGAGAACGGCGATTACATTCAATGTCAAACAGAAGTTCACCTACGAGCTGAGCGGCTCGCTCTATGGTGGGTACTTCCTCAACAAATCGAAGGCTGCGCAGTTCTCGGCGACTCCCCTGGATTTCACTACGTGGTATGCCAGCCCGAGCATCCGCTATGACTTCAATAAGGACATGTACCTTGAAGGCTCCTACATATTCATACAGGCAGACAACAATATAGCTTCTACGACGGCCTACAGAAACCAGGTCATGCTTCGCCTGTTTGTACAGCATGCGATTATGGAATAACAGGGGCGATGCAACAACCAGCGCCGGGCCAATATCTAAACAAAAGGACCTAAAGTGCGACGCGGAACACGCGATAAAAGAAGAAGGAATGAACAGTTTTTTGTAGACGGCATGTGTGACGGTGTGATACACTAATGCAGATTTTAGATTTGCTGTATCTATTATCATTCAGCTATGGTAGTGTGTCTCTGCTATTTTTGTATGTATAACGAATGTGAGGTCCGTTCATGGAAGATGATGTTAAGACCATAAGCGATTATGTTGAGATTCTAAGCCGCAAGAAATGGACGCTTGTCGCTCCCGTCGTGATCATCGTTATCATCGGGCTTGTCGTCGCCCTTGCTTGGCCCCGTACCTATCGGTCCACTTCCACCATCCTTATCGAGGAGCAAGAGATCCCGCGAGATTTTGTCGTCACCACGGTAACGGGATTCGCGGACGAGCGCCTTCAGTCGATCAACCAGCGCATCATGAGCACCACGAGGCTCCTCGAAATCATAAACCGCTTTAATCTCTACTCGGATCTCCGAAAGAGGATGACCGTGGAAGAGGTCGTGGAGATAATGCGGAAGGACATCAAGTTCGAGACCATAAGCGCCGATGTGATGGACAAAGCAAAAGCAAGGTCGGCACTGGCTATGCCGGTGACGATCGCGTTTACCCTTGCCTATGACGGAAAGGTTCCGGAGGTCGTCCAGCAAGTAGCGAATGTGCTCGCGTCGCTCTACCTCGAGGAGAACCTGAAGACGAGGGAAAGACAGTCGGCGGGCGCCTCGCGGTTTCTGGAAGAAGAGGCTCTGACGATCCAGCGGAATCTCGGGGATCTTGATGCGAGGATCGCGGTCTTCAAGGCAAAGAATATCAATGCCGTTCCAGAATTGCTTCAAGTAAACTATCAGGGCCTCGATAGAGCGGAGAGGGACCTGGACCAGCTCAAGGACCAGCTCAAGGCCTCGCAAGAGAAGGAACGTTATCTGCAGACACAGTTGGCGAGCATCCCGACAGAAAGCACCGACCAGGACAGGAACCTGCTCAAGGACCTCAAGGCGAAGCTCGTTCAGCTCGAAAGCCGCTACTCGGACAAATATCCTGACGTGAAGAAGACCCGGATGGATATAGCGGTGTTGGAAAAAAGGATCGCCCTCCTCCCCGGTGACGACCAGGGGACGCCCAAGAAGGCCCTTACCGCCGTGGCGGATCAAGCCAACAACCCTTCGTATGTGGCCCTCGCCTCACAGCTTTCTGGCGTTCAGTCGGACATAGAATCGGCAAAGAGGCAGATCGCCGAGTTGCAAAAAAGGCGGGAGGATTACGTGCGGAGAACGGAGGCAGGTCCAAGGGTCGAGGAAACGTACAAAACGCTCATGGCAGAGCGGACCAATACCGAGGCCAAGTACCAGGACCTGATGAAGAGGGTGATGGAGGCCAAGGTTGCCCAAGGACTCGAAAAAGAGCAGATGGGCGAGAAATTTACCCTCATAGACCCGGCCAGGCTGCCTGAAAAACCTGTCAAGCCGAACGTGCCGGCTGTGCTTCTGATCGGCTTGTTCCTCGGCATCGGGGCGGGCGTGGGAAACGTCTCCCTGAAGGAGGCCGGCGACCAGTCCGTGCGGAGCGTAGCGCAGCTTGCCTTCGCCACTGGATACACCGTTCTTGGCGCCATCCCCCGGATCGTCAATGAAGACGACAGGCGGCGCGGGCGTGCGCGGCGCAGAAAGGCGCTGATTGTGGTCGGCATAGCAGTCGTGGTAATGGTGGTTCTTTTCCATTTCTTTGTGATGGACCTGGATGTTGTCTGGGCGAGGCTGGCAAGAAGGCTTATGCTGTAGGTTTGTAGTTAAAATACTACACAAAGGAAGGTAGGTACAAGTGCGAAGCTATTGGAACCCGTTAAAGATGATCGCGCGGAAAGAGAGCCCGCGGCAGGAGGCTCTGCCGAGGGTGATAATCGAACAATCATGGGATTCCTGCGAGAAGGAAAAGGCGGGATGGGTCTCTCCCAACTATACGCAGTCACGGACAATACCGCTTAACCCGCTGACCGCGGCCGCAAACCGGTGTGTGGCTACCCTACCGAACTCACCCGATACGGAAGCATACAGGCTCCTTCGGACCCAAATAATGCAGAAGACGGAGCAGGAGGGCGGAAGGGCCGTGATGGTGACAAGCGCCCTTCCCGGCGAAGGCAAGACGACGACCGCCATAAACCTCGCTTTCACCTTTGCCCGGGAGTTCAAGCAGACGGTCCTTCTCGTGGACTGTGATTTTCGCCGGCAGCGCATCCATGAGCTGCTCGGCATAAGGAGCGAAAAGGGGTTGGTAAACCATCTGCTTAACGATGAACCTGTCGCTGACCTCATCATCTGGCCCGGTATCGAAAAGCTGACTCTTATTTCGGGCGGCAGGACGATACAGGAGAGTACCGAAGTCCTCGGGTCACCGAGGATGAGGGCCCTCGTGGAGGACATGAAAAACCGGTATCCGGACCGCTACATCTTCTTTGACGTGCCGTCGATTTTGACGAGCGCCGACGCCATGGCCCTCGCCCCTCAGATGGACCACATCCTCATCGTCGTCTCGGCCGGCCGCACCCCGCTCGGGGAGGTAAAAAGGGCCCTCGAGCTCCTTCCCGCGAAGAAGGTGCTTGGCTTCGCCTTGAACAACTGCAACAGTTAATAACAAAAAAGGAGGCAGGAATTAATTCCTGCCTCCTTTTTTGTTCCTTGCCGGGTTTTGGCCGGCTAAGCGCTTCTCAAAAATAATTCCCGTTTGATGTTGATAATTCTAGACATTTCTAGAGACATGTGGTTACATATGAATCGTGGCGCAACGGCATCTCACTCCCAATCCCGAGAACGCGTCGCCGGCTGAGCTCTATGCGACCCAGCGTGCGGGAAGCAGGGAGACCCATCGCCGATGCACGGTCATTATCTTACTTATCTCGGGTAGTTCCCGGAAACAGGCCATGGCCGCCTTCGACCTGTCGGAGAGTGCCGTAAAAAAGATCGTCAGAGCTTTCAACCTCTATGGCATTGATGGACTCATTGCGAAAAGACGGTGTCTTTCCGGTAAGCC
>PLSJ01000467.1 GCA_003165115.1 Syntrophaceae bacterium
TGCGCCTGCATGTCCGTCGGGAAACCGGGGTAGGGCAGCGTCTTCACGTCGAAGGCCGCGGGCCTCTTCTTCGTCATCGACGCCCGGATAGACCCCTCTTTCTCCTCTATCTCCATGCCTGCTTCCCTCAGTTTTTCGATCACGGCTTTCAGATGCCCGGCCCTTGCGCCTTCGAGGACGATAGCGCCCCTCGTCAGGCCGCAGCCGACGAGGAACGTACCTGCTTCGATCCTGTCGGGAATCACCTCATAATCGCAGGGATTAAGCTCCTTGACGCCCCTTATCCTGATCGTCTCGGTGCCGATGCCGTCGATCCTGGCGCCCATCCGCGTCAGCATGATTGCGAGATCGACCACCTCGGGCTCCCGCGCGGCGTTCTGTATTATCGTCTCGCCTTCGGCGAGCACCGCGGCCATGAGGATGTTTTCCGTCCCCCCGACCGTGGGGCTGTCAAAAGCCACCAATGCGCCGCGGAGCTTTTTCGCGCTCACGTCGACGTATCCCTCGTGTATTTTCACCTCACACCCCAGCCGCGAAAGCCCCTTCAGGTGGAGGTTTATCGGCCGCTCACCGATCGCGCACCCCCCCGGATAGGAAACGACCGCCCTCTTGAGCCTCCCCACCAGCGCGCCGAGGACGAGGACGGAGGCGCGCATCTCTTTTACTATATCGTAGGGGGCGGTGTAGTTGCCGGCATCACGCGTGTCCACGACCACGGTATGGTCGTCTGTCCGGGTGCACGTGGCCCCTATGAAAGAAAGCAGCTTAATCATCGAATTGACGTCCCGGAGCCGCGGGACGTTGGTGATCCGGTAGATACCCTCCCGGAGCAGGGTCGCCGCAAGCACGGGGAGCACCGCGTTCTTTGCGCCCCCTACCCTGACCGTGCCTTCGAGCCGCCCGCCGCCTTCTATGGCAAACTTTTCCATAATGCCTTCACCGGGGCTCAGCGCCCCCTCCACCTGCAAAGCCGCGACCCGCTTCGCGGGGGTGCCCGGCCTTCTCCCTCACAAATGCCTTTATCACCCTCTCCCGACCCGCGAGGTCGTGCAGCACCGTCACCTCGAACCCCGACTTTTTCAACACCGCGCCCAGGGGGGCCGCCTGGCCCTCACTCCCGATCTCGCACAGGAGGACGCCCGTATCTTTAAGATAATCGCCGATCTCCCCCAGGTACTTTTCGTAAAGCTCCGTTCCCTTCATGCCTCCCACCAGGGCGCCCTTTGGCTCGAACTCCCGGACCTCGGGCATAAGCCCCTCCCATTCGTGGAGGGCCACGTAGGGCAGGTTGGCGCATATAAGGTCGAAGCTCCGGCCTTTCTTAAGAGCGGAGAACAGGTCGGAGGCCACAAAGGCGATGCCGGTCGCGAGCCCCAAAGCATGGGCGTTTTTGCGGGCCACGGCGAGGGCGTCGGGCGAGATATCCGTGCACAAGACGCTCCCGGCGCCATTTTTCAGGAGGTTTATGCCGATCACCCCCGAACCGGTCCCCATGTCGAGGACAACGGGACAATCCTTCGTGCGGATAATCCGGATCGCCTCTTCCACGAGCAGCTCCGTTTCCGGTCTCGGTATCAGGACGCTCTCGTCCACATAAAAGGGCTCCGAGAAAAATTCCCGCTCATTCGTCAGGTAGGCGAGCGGTTTTCCCTTGCGCCTCTCCCCGACAGCGTGCCCTATCTTCCCCTGTTCCGCCTCGTCCAGCACCCTCTCCGGCTCCATCAGTATCCGCTCCCGGGAAAGCGAAAGCACATGGGAAACGATGCCGATGAGATCGACACGCGACACGTTTTTTTCGGAAAGAAGGAGTTGTCCGATACGCACGATAGCCTACCGCGTCTTCAGGAACTCTGCCTGAAAATGCGCGGCAAGCGGATCAAGAAGGCTGTCGAGATTGCCTGCCAGCACGTCCTCGAGTTTGTAAAGGGTGAGGCCGACCCTGTGGTCGGTCACCCTGCCCTGGGGGAAGTTATAGGTGCGGATCCGTTCGCTCCTGTCGCCCGTCCCCACCTGTTTTCTTCTCTCTTCCGAGACTTCCTGGGCGTTCTCTTCCTCCATTCTTTCCTTGAGCCGCGCGCGCAATACCCTGAGCGCCTTCGCCTTGTTCTTGTGCTGGGATTTCTCATCCTGCTGGCTGACCACGAGGCCGGTCGGCAGGTGCGTGATGCGCACCGCNNACGACCGGTAGACGTCGATGCGCAGGTCTTCCGCGTTTATGTTCAACTCAAGCTCCTCGGGCTCGGCCAGCACGGCCACGGTGACCGTGGACGTGTGGATCCTCCCCTGGGATTCCGTCTCCGGCACCCTCTGCACCCGGTGCACGCCGCTTTCGTATTTCAGTTTCTGAAACGCCTCGGGCGCCTCTACGGCCACGGTGACCTCCTTGAAGCCGCCCAGGTCGGACATGCTCATATTGAGGATCTCCGTCTTCCAGCGCATCTTCTCCGCGTACTTCATATACATGCTGAAGAGGTCGCGGGCAAAGAGGGCCGCTTCTTCGCCCCCGGTGCCTCCGCGTATTTCCAGGAACGTTTTGTTCACGCGCTGCTCGTCCTTCGAAAGAAGCTTGTTTTTCAGGAGGGTTTCAAGCCTCTCGTTCTCTTTTTCGAGGAGCGCCGCCTCTTCCTTCGCGAGGTCCCTCATCTCCTCCTCCGTCTCCAGCCGCACCATCTCTTTCGCCTTACCAAGCTCTTGGGCGACCTTCTTCCATTCCCGGTACATCGTGACGAGCTCGCGCAATTCCGCGTGCTCCCGCGCGAGCTTTTTATACTCCTCGATATTGGAGAGGGCGTCCGGCTTCGCCATATCGGCCTCTATCCGCTCAAACCGCTTCTCCATGTCCTCGAGCTTCTCTTCGATCATTCCTTGACCTTCGGCACCCTCTTGCCGTACTTCCTCTCAAACTTCTCTACCCTTCCCGCCGAATCCCGGAGCTTCTCGCGCCCCGTGAAGATAGGGTGGCACTTGGCGCATATTTCCACCGTGATCTTCTCCTTCGTCGAAAGGGTCTCGAAGGTGTTTCCGCAGGCGCAGCGCACCTGGGCCGTCTTCAGTTCCGGATGAATCTTGTCTTTCATTGGTATCCTCCTTTCGTCAATTGTGGGGCTCAAACGCCCCTCCATAAGCAAAGCACCGACCGCTTGGCGGTGCCCGGCCTTCCCGCTCACAACCGCACGTCGGCCGACGTCATCCTCCCCTGCTCATTGAATTGAGGAAGTCTTTATTGGAATCCGTATCGGAGAGCTTTTCCAGGAGAAATTCCATCGATTCGACCGTGTTCATAGGCTGGAGCACCTTGCGCAGAAGCCATATGCGCGACAGGTCGCCGTTGTTGATGAGGAGCTCTTCTTTCCTCGTGCCCGACTTGTTGATGTCGATGGAGGGGAACATCCTCTTTTCCGTCAGCTTACGGTCCAGATAGATCTCGGAGTTGCCCGTTCCCTTGAATTCTTCGAAGATGACCTCGTCCATTCTGCTGCCCGTATCGATAAGGGCCGTGGCGATAATCGTGAGGCTGCCGCCCTCTTCTATCTTCCGGGCCGCGCCGAAGAAACGCTTCGGTTTCTGCATGGCGGAGGCGTCGATGCCGCCGGAGAGTATCTTGCCGCTGCTCGGCACGACCGTGTTGTATGCCCTGGCCAGTCTGGTGATGCTGTCGAGCAGGATTACCACGTCTTTCTTGTGCTCGACAAGCCTTTTCGCCTTTTCTATGACGATCTCGGCCACCTGCACGTGTCTCGTCGCCGGCTCGTCAAAGGTGGAGCTGATCACCTCGCCCTTGACCGAGCGCTGCATATCCGTGACTTCTTCCGGACGCTCGTCGAT
>PLSJ01000383.1 GCA_003165115.1 Syntrophaceae bacterium
TCAGAACGTGAACTCCTACAATCAGGGGACGGGCGATCGTTCGTTCCCCGACCTGTTGAGGCGCATCAACGGGATAGCGGGCATAGAGCGGATACGTTTCGTTACTTCCCATCCCAAAGACCTCTCCGATGAGCTGATCGACTGCTTTGGAAGCCTTTCGAAGCTGTGCGAGCACATCCATCTGCCCTTCCAGTCGGGCTCAGACAAGATACTGCGTCTCATGAACAGGGGCTACACCGCGGATGAGTACATCGGAAAGGTCGAGAGGCTGAAACGCAGGTGCGCGGATATTGCCGTTACCGCTGACTGTATAGTCGGCTTCCCCGGAGAGGAAGAGGAAGATTTCAGGGCTACCATGGAACTCGTGGAGCGGGTGGGCTTCGACGGCGTCTTCTCCTTCTGTTTTTCGCCGCGCTCGCACACACGGGCTTCGCAGTTGCCCGACGCGGTGCCCGCGGATATTGCCCGCGGCCGTTTGGTCGAGCTTCAGGAGATGCAAAAGGGGATCACCCGCGAGATATTCAAAAAGCTGGAAGGATCGAGGACGGAGGTGCTGGTGGAGGGGACGAGCAAGAACTCACCCGTTGAATTGGCGGGAAGGACGAGGACAAGGCGGATCGTCAATTTCCGCGGCCCCACATCCATGGTTGGCAGGCTGGTGGACCTGGATATCGCCAAGGGGTACGCCAATTCCCTTCGCGGCGCGGATCCGAAATTGAAGGAGGCATAATCATGCTGAAGGAAATGAAAGTCGCAGGCATTACCGTCGACCCTTTCACGAATACGCCGATTGTGATTCTCAAGGATTTGGAAGAGAAAGAAGTTTTACCCATCTGGATCGGTTTGCTGGAAGCGTCAAGCATTGCGACTGCCCTGGAGAACGTGCAGACACCGAGACCCATGACCCATGACCTCCTCAAGAACGTTTTGGACCACCTGGACGTTAAAGTCGTCAAGATAGAGGTCAACGACCTGAAAGACAACACGTATTACGCAATGATCCATCTGGAGGTCGGGCAGAAGAGGCTTATCATAGACGCTCGCCCCTCCGACGCCATAGCGCTGGCGCTGCGCGTCGGCGCTTCCATATTCGTTGACGAGAACGTGATCAAGAAATCGGCCAAGGTGGAGTTTTCAAAAAAAGAGGACAAGGTGGTCGTGGATACGGGTGAATGGGAGGAGATCCTGGAAAACCTCTCGCCCGACGATTTTGGCAAGTATAAGATGTGAGAGGCATGATAGACCTCCATACCCATTCGATCCTGAGTGACGGCGAGCTTGTCCCTTCGGAATTGGCAAGAAGGGCGCAGGTAAAGGGCTACAGGATAATCGGCATCTCCGACCACGCCGACCCCTCCAACCTTGCGTCGATTATCGCGTCTTTGCTGAGGGTCCGTGACAAGATGGAATATTACCGGAACATCACCGTCATTCCGGGTATCGAGATTACCCACGTGCCGAAGGGCCTCATTGGCGAGCTGACCCGGGAGGCCAGAAGACTCGGCGCCATGTACGTGGTGGTGCATGGTGAAACCCTGGCAGAACCCGTGGAAGAGGGGACAAACCACGAGGCGATCCTCGCGGGCGTCGACATACTCGCCCATCCGGGCCTCATCTCCGAAGACGATGCGAGGCTGGCAGGGGAGAGAAACGTGCTCCTGGAAATCAGCAGCCGGAAGGGCCATTGCCTGGCGAACGGTTATGTGGCCGCCATTGCCCGTAAATGCGGGGCTCCCCTGATTTACAACACCGATTCCCACGCCCCATCGGACCTGACTTCCGAGGAGGAGGCAAGGCGGATCGTGACGGGGGCGGGACTGACGCCGGATGATTTTGCCCTCATGCAGCAGCACGCGGTCGACCTGGTGAAGAGGGCCGTGGAGGCCCGTCGATGAAGCTTTCCATAGACCCCTCGATACAAAGGATTCCCTTTTATCCGAAAGCTGCCCTGTACGGGGCGGGCGGCAGTTGGGTGCGTCTGTCATCCAACGAGAACCCTTATCCGCCGTCCGAACGGGTAATCGCGGATATTACCGCCGCTCTTCTCGAGGTGAACAGGTACCCGGAGAGCGAGTCCGAGCTAAAAGGGCTGCTGGCCCGAAAATATGGGATCAAGACGCAGAATGTCCTGATCGGCAACGGCTCCAACGAGATGATCGAGACGGCCCTGAAGGCCCTGAAACTCGACGGCAGGACCGAAGTGCTGGTGACCGAGCCCAGTTTCGCCTTCTATCGCATCGCCGCCAATATTTACGGCTACGATGTCGCGTCGGTGCCCCTCGATTCCCTCCGTCTCGACCTGCCGGCCGTGGCGAGAGCCATCAATGAGAGGACCAGGGTGGTTTTCCTCTGCAATCCCAATAATCCCACGGGCACCATCTTCCATGACGAGGCGTTCGCCGCATTCCTCGAATCATTGCCGCCCGAGGTGCTTGTCGTCGTCGACGAGGCCTACGCGGAATTTTCGGACAATCCCCTGTTTCCCCGGTCCGTTGGCTATATCGACCGCTACCCGGTACTCGTGCTGAGGACTTTCTCGAAGGCCTACGGCCTGGCCGGACTGCGCGTCGGGTACGGGATAGCGGAAGAGTCTCTCGTCTCCTTCCTCGAGAGGACCAAGCAGCCTTTCAGCGTCAACATGATGGCGCTTATCGGCGCAAAGGCCGCGTTGGGCGACGAGCGCCACCTTCGTTCCGTGCTCGAGAACAACCGGAAAGGAAAGGAATATTTCTACGGCGCCCTGAAGACGCTCGGGCTGGACGCGCTTCCTTCGGAGGCAAACTTCGTCCTTATCAAGGTCGGACCCGATGCCGAAGCCCTGACCCGCCGCCTCTTCGAAAAGAAAATCCTGGTGCGGTGGCTCGGCGGCTACGATCTGGCGGAGTATATAAGGGTGACGGTAGGGACCGGGGACGAGAACAGGATGTTCATCGAGGAGCTGACGAGGTTGCTGGCCTGAAGACGAAGGGCTTGATTATCACGATCGACGGGCCGGGCGGCGCCGGGAAGAGCACCGCGGCGAAGAGGCTCGCCAGGGCACTACGCTACGGGTACCTCGACACGGGCGCCATGTACCGTGCCGTTGCCTATGCCTGGTCGAGAGAGAGGCCCGCGGACCTCGACGCATTTCTTGCCGGTCTTTCGCTCACGTTCTCATTCGACGCGACAGCCGCCGTTTCCCTCGACGGGGAAGACATCTCTGAGCGGATCAGGACACCCGATATCGCGCTTCTCGCGTCCTCCCTTTCACAGGACGTGAGGGTCAGGGCCTACCTGACGCGGATGCAGCGGCACATAGGAAAGGCCGGCGGAATAGTGGCCGAAGGAAGGGATACGGGTTCGGTCGTCTTTCCCGACGCCGACGTAAAGTTCTATCTGGATGCCGATCTTGCCGAAAGGGCGAGGAGAAGACACGTGGAGCTTGCCGCCGTTAACCACCAGGACATCGGGAAGGTGAGAGAAGAGATGGAACGCAGGGACAGGGCGGACTCGGAACGGGATATCGCGCCCCTCATCCGCCCAAGGGACGCGGTGTACGTGGACACGACGGGCAAGAGTATCGATGACGTGGTGGACGCCCTGAAGGCGCGCGTGGATGAGGCCATGACATGAGAGAAGTGATCAAGACCAGGCACATAGGGTTATGTTTCGGGGTCAGCCGCGCCGTGTCGAGGGTGTTGAAAGAGGCTGAGCTGCGAAAAGAAAAAATCTATACCCTCGGTCCTCTCCTCCACAACCCGCAGATGGTGGAGATGCTCAGGGAAAAGGGGATCGAGCCCATAGACGACGTATCGATGCTCGATCAGGGCGTGGTGGCGTTCAGGTCTCACGGCATCATGAAGGAAGAAGAGGAGTATATACGTGCCAAAGGCCTGACCGCAATCGACACGACGTGCCCTTTTGTGAAGAGGGTACGGTCATGCGCCCTCTATCTCCGGAAGAACGGCTACAAGGTGGTGATTGCCGGGGACGAGCGCCATCCTGAAGTAAAAAGTGTGTTGAGTTATTTGGGAAACGATGGTATCGTATTGCACAATTCGTTCCCTATTGCAGCCAAAAAGATCGGCGTAGTGAGTCAGACCACCTTAGACCGGGAGACGCTTTGGGAGGTAGTAAAATCGCTGATGGGCAGTACGAAGGAACTGAGAGTTTACCATACCATTTGCGAGAGCACGACCGTGAGAAGGGACGAGGCGACCGCGCTTGCGGAGCAGGTGGGAATGATGTTGATCGTGGGTGGCAGAAACAGCTCGAATACGACGAAGCTGTATGCGGCGGTGAAGCGGATACAGCCGCGGACCTATCACATAGAAGCCGAAGAGGAAATCCGGCCGGAATGGTTTACCGATGTGCAGAAAGTAGGCATAGCGGGGGGAGCATCAACCCCTGATGTAATAATAGAAAAAGTGGAGAGGCGTGTAAAAAATCTTTAGGGGGAATGCATGGTAGAGACGGTTGATACCAGCGCACAGAAAGATAAAACAACAGAAGAGGAGATGGAGGAACTTTATGAAACCTCTATGAGAAACCTTCAGGAAGGGAATATCATAAGGGGTATGGTGCTCGATATAAATGGCGACTCCGTTATCATCGACGTGGGGCTCAAGTCCGAGGGCAAAGCTTCCTTAAGCGAATTCCTGGACAAATCAGGGGCACCTACCGTGCACGTCGGCGACGAGGTGGAAGTCATGGTGGTGAGCAGGGAAGTGAAGGACGGCCTTCTCACGCTCTCGAAGCAGCGGGTAGACGGCATCAAATTCTGGCAGATGATCGATAAATCGCTGGAAGACGGGACGCCCGTGGAAGGCGCCGTGGTTTCGGAGGTGAAGGGCGGTTTCATCGTCGACATAGGGGTGGATGCCTTTTTGCCCATATCCCAGGTAGATATCAAGCCGGTAAAGAACCCGGCTTCTTTTATAGGACGTCATCTCAAGTACAAGGTCATCAAGGTCAACCAGAAGAAGGCAAACGTCATCGTCTCCAGGCGTATGCTTCTCGAAGAAGAGAAAGAGCGCAAACGGAAAGAGTTCTGGAATAGCGTAAAGGAAGGGCAGGTGATCTACGGCTTCGTCAAGAGCATTACCGATTACGGGGCCTTCATCGACTTGGGCGGCGTCGACGGCTTTCTCTACGTCAACGACATTACATGGGGCAGGATCACCCATCCGAAGGAATACCTGAAGCTGGGCGATGAGATAAAGGTCAAGGTAATGGCCATCGACCAGGAGAAGCACAAGGTATCGGTCAGCATCAAAGACCTCAAGGGTGACCCCTGGGCACACGTCGACGAGAAGTATCCCGTAGGATCGCGTGTCAAGGGCAAGGCGGTCGGCATTGTCGAATACGGCGTATTCGTCGAGCTCGAACCCGGCCTCGAAGGCCTCCTCCACGTGAGCGAGATGAGTTGGGACAAGAAGGTGAGAAACCCGTCCAAGCTCGTCTCGAAGGGAGACATGCTGGAGCTGCAGGTCCTGGACATAGATATGGAGAAGAAAAGGATCTCCCTGGGGCTGAAGCAACTGAAACAGGACCCGTGGAAGGAGCTCGCTGAAAAATATCCCCCCGGTTCCGTCGTTCGGGGCAAAGTGAAAAACTTCACGGATTTCGGGCTTTTTATAGGGATGGAAGACGGTATAGACGGACTCGTCCATGTATCGGAAATCTCCTGGTCCCGGAGAAAGAACGTGGTTGCCGATTCCTTCACGAAAGGGGCCAGCGTGGATGCCCTGGTGCTCAACATCGACGGGGAGCAGAAGAAGTTTTCCCTGAGCATAAAGAGGCTCAAGGAAGACCCGTGGAAGGGGCTGCTCGAACGGTATCACGTGGGCGACGTGGTCGAGGGCTACGTGACGAGCATCACGGATTTCGGCGTATTCGTCGAGATCGAAGAGGGCATCGAAGGGCTGATCCATCTCTCCGAGATCGAGAACGGCAAGGGAAAGCACCCCTCGGAGCTTTTCAATATCGACGACGTGGTGAGGGCCATGGTGATCAACGTCGACGAGAAGGACAAGAGGATAGGCCTTTCGACGAAGGCGTTGAAAAAAGTCGAGGAGAAAAGAGAAGTCAGCAGTTTCCAGCGGGAGGAGACGCGTGCCTTTTCAACGCTCGGGGACCTTCTGGAGCCTGCGATGAAAAAGAATAGGGATAACGAATCATAAAGGGGTGTTTAGGCGGGAGGACCTATGCCGATAAAAAAGGAGTTGCTCGACATTCTGTGCTGTCCCAAGTGCAAGGGAGATATCCGGTTGAACGAATCGGGCACCGGCCTCATCTGCGACAGGTGCAAGCTCCTTTACCAGATAAAGGATGACATACCCATAATGCTCATCGAGGAGGCCATACCCATCAAGGAGTAGCGGGCAACACGTAGTGCGTCACATGCCTTCCTCCCCGGGGTATGGACCTCTTGTCTGCTCTTCTCTCTAAGGTATATGGCCGATTTCCTCCTCATCTCCTTCATAAAGGTCTTTCAGCAATTCCTGCGGATGCTTCCTGAAAAAGCGTGCTGCCTGACAGGCGTGGCGCTGGGCAGACTCGGTTTTCTTTTTCTCGGGACCAGGCGTCGCGTGGCCATCGAGAACGCCAGGAGAATATCGCCGGCCCTTTCCCCGCGTCAGGCCAAATCCGTGGCGAGATGCTGTTTCGGGAAGCTGGGGGTCAACGTCCTTGAAACCCTGCTTTTTCCGTATGTGCCCAGGGAAGAGTATGCGGAACGGTTTCGGCTGGAGAAAAGGGGAAATGTGGACGCGGTGCTCGATGCGGACCAGGGCATCCTTGCCCTCGGGTTCCACTATTCAAACTGGGAAATAACCGGCGTCACTTCCTTCCTCCTGGGCCGGGACATCGTCGCCCTAGCCCGGCCGCTCAAAGGGCACGCGGCCTTGAACGCGTTTCTCAACCGGCTCCGGGCGTCGACGGGGCTTACCATCATCCCCAACAAGGAAACCGCCCGCGATGTGCTCCGGCTGCTCAAGGAAAACCGGATGGTCGCGTTCCTGGGAGACCAAAGGGAAAAGCGGTCGAAAGCCGTGTGGGTGGAGCTCTTCGGGCATAAGGTGCCTACCTCGAAGGGCATTGTCGCCATAGCGATGAAGACGGGGGCGCCCATCGTCCCCATCTATGCCAGAAGAGAGGGTTTTCTCAGGTATACGATGGTCTATAACGAGCCGCTCCGGATAGAGCGCAAGGGCGCGCCTCTCGATGAGCTGATTTACAGGAATGCGAGAAGAATAAACGCCTTCCTGGAAGGGATAGTGACGGAGAGGCCGGATGAATGGTTCCTGGTGCATCGGCGCTTCGGCCGGAAAGCCTAGGTTGGGGCTCAGCGCCCCCTCCATCGGCGGACCGGCCTCACCACTCATTACCGGCTGGAGAAAGGAGATCATATGAAGATCGTGCGGTTTTCGCGTAACGGGCAGACAGAGTACGGCATTATCGAAGACGACCTTATCTATCCCTGCAAGGGGGACCCCTTCATTGGGCTGGTAAGGACGCCTCATGCGTTGGCCGCCGGTTCGGTCAGGCTCCTCGCGCCCGTCTCTCCACCCAACATTATCTGCCTCGGCCTCAATTATAAGAAGCATGCGGACGAGGTGGGCATCGCCTACCCGCCGGAGCCTCTGCTTTTCCTGAAACCGACCACCTCCGTCTGCGGACCGGACGATCCCATCGTGCTTCCCGACGCGTTTCAGGACGGCATAGACTTCGAAGCCGAGCTCGTGATCGTGATCGGCAAGCGCGTAAAGAACATCACGGAAGACGAGGTCCCCGATGCAATCCTCGGCTACACGGTCGGAAACGACGTATCGAACCGGACGGCCCAGTGGAAGGACGGCCAGTGGGCCCGGGGGAAGAGCCACGACACCTTCTGCCCCCTGGGACCGGCCATCGAGACGGACCTCGACGCCGACAACGTGGATATCGCGTGCCGCGTCGACGGGAAGGTGATGCAGTCGTCAAATACATCGAACATGGTTTTCCCGTGCAGGCGGATTGTCGCGTACCTGTCTCAGTGCATGACGCTGCTCCCCGGTACGGTGATCATGACCGGTACGCCGGAGGGCGTGGGTTACAAGAGGACGCCGCCGATATTTCTGAAGGCAGGGCAGACGGTGGAGTGCAGCGTGCAGGGCATCGGGACGCTGACCAACCCGGTCGCGGGCCGGCAGTCGCCGTGAGGAGAAAAAACGGTCCCTACCGGCAGGAGACGAAGCGGACGTTGCCGATCGATGTATCGATCACCTCTGCCAACAATTGCAGCGTTCTCTCTATCTCCTCGTCCGTGTTTTCGATGCCGAGGGAGAAGCGGAGGCTGCAATGCGCCTCCTCCTCCGACAGACCCATGGCGAGGAGGACGTGGGAAGGTTCCGGTGAGCCTGACTTGCAGGCGGAGCCGGAGGAAAAGAAAACACCCCTGGAATCGAGGGCGAGGAGGAGCGATTCCCCCCTTATACCCGGCAGGGTCACGTTCAGCGTGTTGGGAAGCCTGTTGGCGGGATGTCCGTTGAGTATCGCACGAGGGGCTATCCGCGCTATCCCTTCATGGAGGGCGTCGCGCATACTCCTGACCCTGCCCGCCATGTCGTCGAGGCGTTGAGAAGCCAGCTGCGCCGCCCGACCCATCCCGATAATGCCGACGCTGTTTTCCGTTCCTCCCCTGAGACCGCTCTCCTGCTTTCCGCCGTGGATGAGCGGAGGAAGGACCTCGACCCCTTTGCGCACGTAAACCGCGCCCGTACCCTTTGGCCCATGGAACTTATGACTGGAGAGGGAGAGGAAATCGACACCCCACGCCTGGACATCGACCGGTATCTTGCCTACCGCCTGCACCGCGTCGGTATGGAACAGCACGCCCTTTTCCCTTGCCATGGCCGCAAGCTCCGTCACGGGCTGGAGAGCGCCTGTTTCGTTGTTCGCAGCCATGATGCTTACCAGGCAGGTTTTTCCGGTTATGGCCCCGGCCAGGTCCTCCGGATCGACAATCCCGTCTCTGCCGACGGGGAGATAGGTCACCGTGAAACCGAGCCTCTCCAGCCAGCGGCACGTCGCGAGTACCGACGGGTGCTCGATGGAGGTCGTCACGATATGGTTCTTCGCGCCGCCGAGGCCGAGGGCGACGCCCTTGATAACGAAATTGTTCCCCTCCGAGCCGCCGCTCGTGAAGATGAGGCGGCGGGGAGTGCAGTTAACCAGGAGCGAGAGGCTCTTGCGGGCCTCCTCCAGGCGCCCGTGCGCCTCTCTTCCCGTCGTGTAAATGCTCGAAGGGTTGCCGTAACGGCGTAACGCATCGACCATCGTCTCCTGCACGGCCGCATCGACGGACGTTGTGGCGTTGTGGTCCAGATATATGGGGACGGCGGCCTCTTCCTGCCCGAGCCGCCCGTCGACCGCATACTCGCCCGCGCCGACCACGCGCCTTTCCCCTCCGTGTTCGACCTTGAGCACGTCGCAGAGCAGGGCCTTATAGGCGGGAAATCCGGAAATAACGTCGTAGTTCCCGAGGTCGGTCAGCTCGTTCACACAGGCATTCCTCCACTCGTCCGAACCCAGGGCGCCGCCGCCGGCCCCGCTCGCCTCCACCGCGCCCGCGACGATGTCGTCGGTCACGCGCGCGTACATCTCGACCTCTCCCCGCGCCGTCCGGATCAGGACTTTGTCTCCGTTCACGATCCCCCGTTTTGAGGCGTCCGCGCCGTTTATCATGACGGTCGGCGC
Source organism: Syntrophaceae bacterium (assembly GCA_003165115.1). Classification (GTDB taxonomy): domain Bacteria; phylum Desulfobacterota; class Syntrophorhabdia; order Syntrophorhabdales; family WCHB1-27; genus BOG-1155. The sequence continues at coordinate 9,718 of PLSJ01000383.1, forward strand.
GGGCAGCTCGGCCGCCAGGGCGTCGATGGAGTGGTGCAGGGTGTGGAGGTCGACGTTATGGCGCGCGCCGGAATTGAAGACAAGGGGGAAGCGAGATGCCAGGTCCGGCCTGGAAACCGGGCTTTCCCTCGGCTCGACATAGCGGGGCAGGGGATCGTAGCCGTATTCTTCGAGCAGCGAGGACGCTATTTCGAATTTCCCGCTCGGCGTCTCGAATCCGGGCTTGCAGTCCGCCCGCAGCATGCCTTTTTCCCACTTCCTGTACTGCATCATCACGGGCGGGACCTGGACCATCCCCCCGGCTTGTCTCACGTCGGCCGGGGTAAACCCGGAACCGGCCAGCACGTATGACAGGAGCTCTTCCGTATCTTGCGGATACATGTGCCCGTAACCCAGGCGGGACGCCAGCTCCGCCAGGATAAAAAAGTCGCTGCGCGCTTCCCCGACCGGCTCGGCGAGCCTCTCGCGGATCCTGAAGACGGAATCGTACACCATGTACGACTCCGTCTCATAGTATGTCGACGCGGGGAGCACGATATCGGCGTAGGCCATGTCCGCGGTCCACTGACGGTCGATGCAGACCATAAAATCGAGGGCGTTCAACGTTTTTCGCCAGATGGCCGACTGCGGCCACGAGGTGATGATCGATGCCCCGAGACTTATGAGCATCCTGATGCGGTAGGGGTCCCCGTCGATGACCGCTTTGGGCAGGGCGATCGCGTGGAATTCGCCGCGATACCTGGTATAGAGCGGAAACTGGTTGTGGCCGGCAGCCAATCGGGCGTTCGGATTGGCGACGAGTCCTTCGCGGTTGATGGGGAACCTGTTTTGCCTCATCTTGAGGCACTGGCCGCCGGGAACGTCCAGTTGGCCCGCAAGGGCCAGCATGGTGTGCACGGCCCTCACGGTCTGTACCCCGTTGCCGTTGTACTCCAGGCCGCTGTACATGACGGGCGCGACACCATCGGCGGCCGCTATCTGTCTGGCAAGAGAACGGACCGTATCGGCGGGCACGCCCGTGACGCTTTCCACATAGTCGGGCCTGAAATGACGGACGTATTGGCTGAAATCATCGAAGCCGGCCACCCAGTTCCTGACAAAGGCCTCGTCGTACAGCTCCTCTTCGATCAACACGCGACACATGCCGAGGGCCAGGCAGCCGTCCGTGCCGGGCCGGATAGGGACCCATGAGGCCCGTGGATATCTCGCCATTGCCGTCCTTCGGGGGTCGATCACGACCACCTCCGCCCCGCGCTTGTGGGCGGCCTCTATCTTCATAAAATCGTCCGGCGGGCAGTGGGCGGCCGGGTTCTTTCCCCAGACGAGCACGAGGTGTGCGCGGTCGATATCGGAAAACATGTCGATGTACATGCTCCCCATAGTGACGTGAGGGGCGATCATGGCGAACGCCACATAGCAGAGCGCCCCTACCCCCAGAGTGTTGGGCGAGCCGTACGGAAAAAGCACGCTGGACGCCGATGAGACGGCGACACCGGCCGGCTGGTACACGTCGCAAAGGGCCCGGTCGAAGCTCCCGCTCCCCGTGTAGACGGCGGCCGATTCAGGGCCCGATTCTTTCTTTATCCGCTGAAGCCGGGCGACGATCTCGTCATACGCCTCGTCCCAGGAGATCCTCTCGAACGCATACTCGCCCTTCGGTCCGTTCCTTCGCAGGGGAGAGGAGATCCTATCCCTGGAATAGAGTATCTCCGGCGAGCGAGCCCCCACCTTGCAGATCATGCCGAAGGGCGAGTCCGTATCCGCCCTCACCGCGCATATGCGGCCTTCCGCGTCATACGTCACGACTACCCCGCATCCCGCCGAGCATATGCCGCACATCCCGCTTTTTTCGTTGCCCGCCACTTTCGTCATGCCTGCCTTCCGCCGGATGCGACGGTGAGCGCTTTCACAGATTTCATCCCGTGGCCGGTCAAAAGTGACGGAGACCCGCCGGCGCCGTCTTTCACATAGAGACCGACCGCGAAGTAGGAAGCAGGGTCCATCCACACTTCAAGCCGGCGGAAGCCGGAGGCTGCCGCCATGGCGTCGAAACCTTCAACGGTATATTTGTACGAGCTCTCGGTATGCATGCGCTCGAAGGCATCGAATGCGACAGACTCTTTCCCCACCCTTACCCGCTGCGCCGCAATACTCTCCAGATGCATCTCGATCCGCGATTTCGCTTCATTATACACGGCCACGTGACGGAACCTGCTCAGGTCGAAATCCGCGCCCAGCTCCCGGTTAAAACGGGCAAGCAGGTTCAGGTTGAAGGAGGCGGTCACGCCTTCGGAGTCGTCGTAGGCGCGGGTGAGCGCGTCACGGTCCTTCTGCAGGTCGTAGCCGATCAGGAGGCCATCCCCCTCATCGAGCAGCGCGTGAAACCGGCCAAGCAACGAGGCGGCATCGGGCGGATCGAAGTTGCCGATGCTGGAACCGGCGTAAAATATGAGGCGCTTTGCGGCGGGAGGCAACAGAGGCTTGAGGCTGTCCAGCCCCGTGAGAAAGTCCATGGCCACGGCATGCACGGAGACGTGAGGGAAGTTGTCGGCCACGTCGAGGGCGGCCCCCTGGAGGAAATCGGTGGAGATATCCAGGGGAACGAAGGCCGACGCCCGCCTGGTCTCGAGCAGAAGGCGGCCCTTTCCGCACGCCCCGGCGCCGGGCTCGATGATACACAGGTCCGGTCCGATCAGGTCGAGGATGGTCCGGGCGTGCTCTTTCAGGATAGCGGTTTCCGTGCGGGTCGGATAATAATCGGGGAGATCGCAGATCCGGTCGAAAAGCCTCGACCCTTCGGCATCGTACAGGTATTTGGAAGGTATCCTCTTGGGTGAGCTTCTCAGTCCCGCGAGCACTTCCTCTTCCATCGTTCGTGCGCCGGCCTCGAACCTGGTAAAGTTTACCCTGCTTCGATGACCGACGAGCTGCGCTGTCTGCGTTCGGCTGATGTCCATCGTTGGCTCCTTATCACGTGAGAACGACCGATGACAGCCCCGGGACCCGGGGTATCGACAATTCGCGGCAAAGGCGACTTGTGGAGAATATAATCACTCCCGCGCGTCAAATGCAGTCCGGGCATGGAGGCAGCCTGCCGGCGGGGCAAAGAGAACGCCCTTGAGGGGAAAACAAGAGGGCGTCAAAGAACCAACAAAGACAGGAAGGCCCGGAAATTACTGGGCCAATCCTCTTGACTTTTCTTCATCGCCGGTGTATGTTGGTGAAGAAAACTAGAATGCACACGACAAGGTCACTCAAAGCTGTTTCGATCGTCCTCGGGTTAATTTTCCTGCTCAGTATTTTGACCGTAGAGTCTCATGCACGTGAAACGGGCAGCCTGGCTGCCAGATTACCGACGATCATCGACGGCACGGTCGAATTTGCCGTTGCCGTCAATGATAAAGTCGACTTTTACGTGTTCAGGGCAATAGAGTATCTCCCCCTCGCATTCGAGATGCTCTTCATCAATAAAGCCACGATCCCGCCTCAGATATACAGAGGTCCTCCAGCTATCGCCTTCTAAATTCATCACGTTTTGTTGCGCTGATGGTTTTGTGTTCGACCGTTCCGGTCGGACCTGGTTTAGACGGGAAGTTTCTTGGAGGAGGGCCAAAAAATGAAGCACATTCTATTTCTTGGCGTGCTCGTACTTTGTCTCCTTTTGATCGCAGGTGCGGCCTCGGCCCGCGGGGGCGGAGGTCACGGCGGCGGGCACGGCGGAGGATTCCATGGCGGCGGGCACGGAGGCGGCGGATTCCATGGCGGCCACTGGGGCGGCAGGACGTATGCCTGGGGCCGGCCGGTATATGGAGGGGCATATTATGCGCCCTATTACCCGTCATACCCGTACTCTTCGGAATGGGTCCCGGGCTATTGGGCGCAGGAGTGCACAACCGAGTATTGCGAGTGGGTGTGGGTGCCTGGCTACCGGCGCTGGTAGGACAGCCGGGCTGCCGGAAGCGGCCGGTGTCCGATGAGGGGAAAGACCATTTGTGGTTCGAATTGAGGAGATGCCCATGAAGAAAACCCTCTTGTTCCTTATGGTGAGTATCGTTTGCCTCACGAGCACGTCACACGCCGCCGGGCCCCTCACCTGGCAGCAGGTAAAGGCGCGGTTCGTCGCCACCAACCCTACCCTGCTCGCGGGCCGCATGGGCATCGAAGAGTCCAAAGCGCAGGAGATCACCGCTGCTTTGCGTCCCAACCCGAACTTCACGGCCGTCCTGGACCAGATCCAGCCCTACAAGTCGAGCGGGGCCTTCAGCGACTCCCTGCCCGCCGTCTCGGTAAGCTACCTGATCGAGAGGATGAACAAGAGGGGCCTGCGCCTGGAGAGCGCGCAGAAGGGGACGGCGATAGCCTCGTCCCAGCTTGCCGACCAGGAGAGGAGCCTCCTGTTCACCCTGCGGAGCGCCTTCATTCAGGTGCTCCAGCAGAAAGCGATCCTCGACCTCGCGCGGGAGAACCTCGTCTACTACGACCGCGTCCTCAACGTGAGCGCCGAGCGCTTCAGGACCGGGGACATCGCGAAGATCGACCTCGACCGCCTGCAATTGCAGCGCTTCCAGTTCGAATCGGACGCGCAGACCGCCGCCGTGAACCTGCGGACGGCGAAAATCCAGCTCCTCACGCTCCTCAACGACCGGACGCCTCTCGATGCCTTCGACGTGACGGGGCCCTTCGGCTTCTCTGAAGCGGTGCTGCCCGTCGAGGAGCTTCGCACCATGGCCCTCGATGCGAGACCCGACCTCAGGGCCGCGCTCCAGTCCATCGACCAGGCGAGGACCAATCAACAGCTCGCCGAGGCAAACGCCTCCACCGACCCGACGGTCGGCATCGATTTCGGGCGCAACCCCCCGATCCAGAGCTACATGGGCCTCTCCATCAGCTTCCCCTTGCGCATCTTCGACAGGAACCAGGGGGAGAGGCTCCGCACCAAGTTCGACATCACCCGCAACGAGCGGGTGCGTGACGCCCTCGTCAGCCAGGCTTACGGCGACGTGGACTCCGCCTACGCGACCCTGACGAGCACGCTCGTCCTCCTGAAGCCCTACAAGGAGCAATACCTTCGGCAAGCGGTGACCGTCCGCGATACGATGACCTTCTCCTATCAGCGCGGCGGGGCATCCCTGCTCGATTTCCTCGGAGCGCAGCGCGACTACCGGAGCGTGCAGCTCGGCTACCTGAACCTGGTCGGTTCCTATTTATCCGCCGCGGCCCAAGTGAACCTCGCCGTCGGTCGGGAGGTTATTGAATGAAACGCCTGATACTCTTTGCCCTTATTATTCTCCCCCTCCTCGTGGGGTGCGGCCGGAAAGTCGAGGCGGACCCTGCGGGACCGTCGTCCGACCCAGTGGAACATGAGCAGGACTCCGGCGTCTTCAAGGTGGCCCACCCCGAACAGTTCTCCCTGGTGGCGGCCACCGAGCACAGGGCGGCGCCCGAGCTGACCGTGACCGGGGTGGTGAGTCCCGACGTGTCGCGCTCCGTGCCCGCCATTTCTCTCGCCTCGGGCCGGGTGGTGGAGATCAGGGCCCGCCTGGGCGATACGGTGAAGAAGGGTCAGCTCCTCCTGAAGGTGAGAAGCTCCGACATCTCCGGGGCCTTCTCCGACTACCGGCAGGCGCTCGCCGACGAGGCCCTGGCGAAGGCGCAGCTGGAGCGCGCGGGTGTGCTCTTCGAGAAGGGGGCTATCGCGAAGAAGGACCTGGAAGTGGCGGTCGACCTGGAAACGAAGGCCGCGGTCACCCGCGAGGCGACGGTCGAGAAGCTCAGGGTCCTGGGCGTGACGGACCTTAAGAATCACCCTAACGGGATCGTCGACGTCTATGCCCCCATATCGGGCGTCATCATCGAGCAGAACGTGACCGCCGGCGCGGGCGTCAAGACACTCGACAACTCACCGAACCTTTTCACCATCGCCAACCTCGACTCCGTGTGGATCATGTGCGACGTGTACGAGAACGATTTCCCCTTTGTCCGCCTCGGCGAGTATGCCGACGTCCGCCTGAACGCCTATCCCGGCACGGTGTTCAAGGGCTGCATCAGCAACATCGCACCGATCCTCGACCCCACCATCCGCACCGCGAAGGTCCGGCTCGAAATGCAGAACCCGGGGCTCATGCGCATCGGTATGTTCGCGACCGCCACGTTCCATGGACAGCAGGAGGAAGTGCATGCGGTGGTCCCGGCGAGCGCGATCCTCCACCTCCATGACCGCGACTGGGTTTATGTGCCCGCTCAGGGCACCGAGTTCCGGCGCATCGAGGTGAAAGGCGGCAGGATGCTCCCCGGCGCCGCGCAGGAAGTGACGGGGATCGCACCGGGGCAGAAAGTGGTGGCGAACGCTTTAGCCTTTCAGGCCACGGCGGAGCAATAGAGATGATACGCGCCGTTGTCGATTTTGCCCTGAACAGGCGCATTGTGGTGCTGGTCTTTGCCCTGCTGCTCTTCGGCTGCGGCATCATGGCCTTCCGTCATCTCCCGGTCGAGGCATATCCCGACGTCGCGAACAACTATGCGTGGGTCATCACGCAGTGGCCCGGCCGGGCCGCGGAGGAAATCGAGCAACAGGTCACCATCCCCGTCGAGACGGCAATGAACGGCATCCCCCAACTGACGCACTTGCGGTCGGTATCGCTTGCCGGCCTGTCCGTCGTCATACTCATTTTCGACGACAACTCGGATAACGGGTGGAACCGGCAGAAGGTGCTGGAGCGCATCTCCATGGTAACCCTTCCGGGCAACCTGCAACCCAACATCGGCCCCGACTTCAGCCCGGTGGGCCAGATATACTTTTACACCTTGAGGAGCACCAATCCGCGCTACGACGCCATGGACCTGAAATCCCTGCAGGATTGGGTGCTCGTGAAGCAGTTCAAGACGGTGCCGAACGTCGTCGACGTGTCGAGCTTCGGTGGCCCCACGCGGGAGTACCAGGTGCGCGTCGACCCGGCAAAGCTCGTCTCCTACGGCCTCTCCATAGGCCAGGTGGAGCAGCAACTGGTCAACAATAATGTGAACGCGGGCGGGAGCTTTATCGAGGCCGGCATGCAGCAGATCAACGTGCGGGCCGTCGGGTTGATCCGCAATGTCCGGGATATCGAAGAGACGGTCATCGCCACGAAGAACGGCACGCCCGTGCGCATCAAGGACATCGCCACGGTCTCTCAGGGGCCAAAGATACGCCTGGGGCAGTTCGGCAGGGCCATCCACCGCGAGGACAATCGGATCGTCGACAACGGCGATGTCGTCTCGGGCATCGTCCTGATGCGGAAAAGCGCCGATTTCGACGGGACCCTCGAAGGCGTCCACAAGAAGGTCGAGGAGCTGAACAGCCGCATCCTGCCCACGGGCGTGAAGGTCGTCCCTTTCAACGACAGATCCGACCTCGTCCACCACACGACGCATACGGTCCTCCACAACCTCGCCGAAGGCCTCATCCTCGTCACGATCGTGCTCCTCTTCTTTCTCGGGAATATCCGGGGCGCCCTGATCGTGGCGCTGACCATCCCCTTCTCGCTCCTCTTTGCGTCGATCTGCCTCGACCTCAGACATATCCCGGCGAACCTGCTGTCGCTGGGCGCCCTCGACTTCGGCATGGTGGTCGACGGGACCGTCGTCATGGTGGAGAACATCATCCGCCACCTGGGCCACAAGGACCCGGCAACGTCCGTGAAAGACAGGATAAGGGCGGCCTCCCACGAGGTGCAGAGACCTGTTTTCTACGCCATCGCCATTATCATCAGCGGCTACCTGCCCATATTTACCCTCCAGCGCGTGGAGGGACGCCTGTTCAAGCCCATGGCCTGGACCGTGGGGTTCGCGCTGCTGGGCGCCATGGTCTTCTCCATCACTATCGCACCGGTCCTGGTCAGCTTCCTCTTCAGGAAAGAGACACCCGAGTGGCATAACCCCGTGGTCGTCTGGCTGACGAAACGTTACCGGAAGGGTCTGACCTGGTCTGTCCATCATCGCGCGGTGATGGTCGGAATCGCGGTGCTTGCCCTGGGCGGCAGTATTTGCCTGGGAATGAGCGGCCTGATCGGGTCGGAGTTCCTGCCCCATCTGGACGAGGGGGCCATCTGGGTGCGCGGGACGCTGGCGCCGAGCACGGGGCCGACAGAGGGCATCAGGGTCGCGAACCAGGCCCGGGTGGTGCTCGCCTCGTTCCCCGAGGTGACGATTACGACCAGCCAGGTGGGACGACCGGATGACGGGCTGGACACCACGGGATTTTTCAATACGGAATATTGCGTGGCCCTCAAGACCAGGGACCGATGGCGTCCGGTCTTCCATCAGGACAAGGAGGAGTTGATCGGTGCCATGAGCCGCGAGCTGAGGAATATCCCCGGCGTGATCTGGAACTTCT
>PLSJ01000503.1 GCA_003165115.1 Syntrophaceae bacterium
GATTATTTTAGGCGGCGGATCAGGGGGGTCTTCTCGGCCGGGCGCCCGATCACCGGCTGCCAATTCACGGCAACGCGCCGCTTACGGGCGGCCGGCGAGGCCTCTTTCCTTGAGTATTTGCACGTGCAATGTCCGGAAGTCCTTCGGCGGCACCGCTGAAGACCTCCTTATCAGCTTCACCGCGCCGGACGGACAGGGCACCGCGCAGACGCCGCAGCCTATGCACCACTCCTTGTCTGCCACGGGTATGCCGTCCTCCATCTTAAGGGCGCCGACCGGGCAGATCTCGACGCAGGCCCCGCACCCGGTGCACCGGTCCTCGTCGGTCTCCCTGAGGAAATAGGTGGCCATCAAGACGTCCCTGGGGATCGTCTTGCGCCGTATCGATCCCACGGACCAGCAGCAGCACCCGCAGCAGTTGCACGTGTGCCTGATCCCCTCCTTCGCGTTATCGACGAGGTGCACGAGACCGGCCTCCTCCGAGGCGCGGATAACCGAGAGGGCCTCCTGCCTGGTTATCTTCCTGGCAAGCCCCCGCTCGATCACGTATTCGGCCAGGTCGTCATACTTGATGCACGCCTCAAGCACGTGGCTGCATTTCCTCTTGCCCAGAAGCTGGGCCGTAACCCTGCACGGGCAGTGGGCAAGGGCGATCACCTGCACCTTATTTATGAGCTCTTCCATCATCTCGAAGGGGAAGACCGCGTGCTCCTCGGGCGTAAAGGAGGCCATGGCAGGGACGAAGCGAAGGGCCTTCGTCGGCGTCGCGCCGTAGGCCTCCCGCAACTGGTCCCTCTTGCTGTACCTAACGATAAGCTCGGCCATCCTCTTTGCGGAAGGCCCTTCCGTCCCTCCCCAGAAATAGGTCTGGGGAAAGCCGTACCCGAACTGCTGCAGGGCATAGCCCATCTCGCCCGAGGCCGTCCTTCTCGAAAAGAGCAGGCCCCGGTCCGCGAGACCCTCCAGCACCCTCTCCACTTCCCCTTTCGGGACGGCCAGCCCGGCTGCGATCTGCGAGGCGGGGACCGGCTGGAGAGGGATCGTCCTCGTGGGTATGGCGAGGGCCACCCCGGCTTCCTCCGGCGAGAAGCTTTCCTTGAGGATATCGATAAGCTCTGCCTTGGGGGGGTAACCCATGCCCAGGGCGGCTAGGTGCCTGGCCAGTTTTTCGTAGACCGTGTCGCTCATGATGACCTCCTTCGAATCCTTGGGACCCCTTCAGGCGGGCGCGCGACGCGAAGAGCGCGCCTGTCGCAAAGACCCCGTCTTTATTCGCTCCTCACGACGAGATGCCTCTTCTGCTGGAGAACGCTTCCGGTTCTCTTCAGCTCCTTCAGCGCCCGCGTGACGCTGACCCGATGGGCGCCCACGAGAAATGCAAGGTCCTCATGGGTAAGGGGGAACTCTATCACAAGACCGTCCCGGCTTTTCACGCCGTGCTCCAGGGCCATATTGCGAAGCACCCGATAGAGACGCTCGCCGAGGTGGGTAAGGGACATGCTCTCGATGCGGTTGGTTAAAGAAGAGATGCGCTTGCTCAGGTTTCTCATTACCTGGAGCCCTATGCGGGGATGGTCCAGGACCAGTTTCTCGAATCTCTCCTTCGTGAATCCGCAGGTAAGGGTCTCCTCCATGCACCACGCGGTCACGGGATAGACCGCCTCTTCCCCGAGCATGTTCTCGCCGAGGAAATCACCCGCTTTCCTTATGTCGAGCGTAAACTCGGCGCCGTCCTCGAGGAGTTTGCTCAGCCTCACCCTCCCCGCCTTGATCAGGAACATCCGGTCGGTGGGGTCTGCCTGGGCGAAAACAGCCTGGCCGGCAGCGTAGACCTTTCTCACCGCCGCCCCCATCAGGGCCTGCACTTCCGCAGGTTCGAGGCTCTCGAAGATCCACACGTGGCCGAGGCACAACCCGGTCATGGTGCCCGACACAGGCATTTCGCTGCACGAGCACAGGGACTTTTTCTCTTTCACGGTTTCCTCTTCTGCCATTATAACACGCGGCCTGCTGTATTTGCGGCCGAATGCCAGCGGCGACTTTGATGGCTCGAAAGCCGGGGCGCTCAGGCAAACACATGCACTCAACCCTCTTTATAGCACAAGAGCCTTCGGGAATTAGTAGCTTTCGCTACAATGCGCGCGTGCGTGCCTGGACCGTAAAGCGTATTGCCGCCAGTAGGATTTGGTGCTATTTTACTTTCAAAAAAAATGGGCAGCCCCCGGAAGGGGCCACCCATTTGATTCGTCTGGTGATGACTGTTTAAATGATCCCGTCCTTTTTCAGGGACGTGTAACCCGATCCGTCCGCGATAATGATGTGATCGTGAAGGTCGATGCCGAGGATCTTGCCGGCGTCATGGAGTCTCTTCGTCAGGGAGAGGTCCTCATCTGATGGACGAGTGTCTCCTGAGCAATGGTTGTGCACCAGAATAATTCCCGAAACTGCCCGCATGATCGCAAAACGGAACACCTCCCTCGGATGCACCAGGGAGGCGTTGAGCGTCCCCATCGACACGAGCTCGACATAGATAATGAAATTCTTCGTATTCAGTCCGACCACCCAGCACTTTTCCTTCATCTTGTCGATCTCATTCTCGGCCTTCTGGATGGCCTGAAATATCTCCGCTATCTGTTCGGGGTTTGTGATCGCCTCCTTCGTCCTCACCTGCAGCTCCATATGTCCTCCAATTGCCCTCAAGCAGCCAAAAGATCGAGAGAAAGAGTTTCGCCGTTCATCTTCGTGACCTTCATAACCCGCTCGCCGAGGTTGATGTCGATGGCCTGCACTTCATGGGGATGGATACCGGTCACCCTGATGCCGCCGAGCAGATCCGAGAGGGGATACTTGCCCGTGACGCTCATGATCTCTCTGCCGATGAGCTGCGAGAACGAGTCCCATTGCGTGTCGTACGTATCGCCTTCGTCGGAATAGATCTTCATATCGAAGACCGCGTCCTCAACGGAGAGAAAGTCCTCCGGCCCATTCGCATAGTAGATGTCGCCCTCAGCCCATCTTTCGACCATCGAGACGACCGCGATCTCCTTGCCATCGCATTCTGTGGAAGACTTATGCCAGGTGTAGTCGTAGCGGTTCGTGTCGAGGGACGTCACCCGCACAGGCACCCACCGCTCCTTCTTTTGCAGCCACGAAGGCCGTTTCCCGGGAAGGTCGATTTTCGTGATCGTCCAGGGAGGAAGAATCGGTTTTGATCCGTCCAGGCACGATTCCTCCTCGTCCCAGACAAGCTCCTTGTCCACCGTTAGCGAGAGCCTTTCGCTTACGAAAGGTCCTTCGCCTTTTCTGACCAGGCGGTACATAACTACCTCGTCGGAATCGGTACTTTCCGTATGGTATGGATCGACGACCTCGACAAAGAACAGGTTGACGCTGTCGAGCTGTTCGGAAGAAAGCAGCTCTCCCGCGAGCCTCATGATGTGGATCATCTCCTTGAGGTCCCGATTCGAGTGCTCTCCGAAGGCACTGATCTGCTCCANNCACGAACTCCAAAAACCGCTCCGCCTTCTCGTCATGCTTTATGGAAGTCCTATAAGGCAGGACCGGTGTGAGGGGATCGCCCTCGCGCACGTCGATGGCAACGTCGTGGAGGTAGCCGGTTACGTTGAGGGGCATGCCGTGCCAGACCAGAGAAACGTGGTTCAGGAACGAATCGACCGATTGCAGGAACATGACGCCGTTGGGATTCAGGTAGACGGCGTTTCCCAGATAGCCGGTCTTGATCGGGTAGCGTTTGCATGCTTCGGACAGCATCTTCCGTTTGACGAGACTGCCGTTCATGGTGATGCTCATAGGAAAATATGAGAGCCCGTCGAGGACCTGTAGGTAAGCAACCGACCTGAAGACACCCTCCAGGAGACGCGCCTCGATGCGGAAACCCTTTTCAGTCTTTGCTGATTCATCGACAAGGCTCAAAGCGTTCTCGCGGTAAGCCGCCTCGTTCAAGAATCTCTTGCAGTCA
>PLSJ01000057.1 GCA_003165115.1 Syntrophaceae bacterium
TCTTTCCCTGTCGGGGATCGTGATGGTCACGTCCTTCGACCGGTCTGCGAGATCGACGCCCCTGCCGATGACCGTCTGCCCGAATTTCACGGACGCCCGGTGCTGCCGTTTTCCTTTCTCGTTGATCGCGATCAATCTGTCGAGACTCACTGTCTACCTTCCTTTTTCGGGATATTACTTCCCGCTCAAAAGGATGACGAGTCCCCTATAAAGAGTACTGTATCGGCGACCCTCAGACGCGCTCCAAGTAATACACGAGGAGCAGGACGAGTTTCTTCTCTTTAGCGGAGTGAGGATGGTATCGCTACTCAAGGTCGGCCACATCGTCTCGGGCGTGGTCGCCCAGACCCGCCCCGACTACCGGTCCTACCTGGTCTTTCTCACCGGAAGCGAGATCTATGCCTTCCTCCCCCATGAGTATGCGAAAGAGCCCTACCGCGTCGGCGCCGACATCATCGCATGCGTTGCGGTATTCGACGGCCGGCGCATCATCCTCTCCCAGACATCGTCACAGTATTACCGCCGCGTCGCGGAAGTCATTTTCGAGCCTCTCATCAACGCAAGGAAGATCATGATCAAACGGGTGGCCCGCATCAGGCAGGCGGGGTTCGTGAAGATCGCCATCGAGAACCTCGGCATGGCTGACGAGCAGTTCATTCCGCAGTGCCTGCCCTATCTCGAGGGGGCTGACGCCTATGTCAACGAGACGATCACGATAGTCCGCTACGTGCCGGACATCCACGAGTACATCAAAGAGGCACTCGTCCCCGCGCCGAAGGACAAGATCCGCAAAGTAATATACGCAGAGAGTTCCCGAACGGCGCGTGTCACGGTGGACCCCGCGCATATCAAGAAGTTTTTCGGGACACGATGCGCAAACGTCGCCACGGCGGCGAAACTGCTCGACATCACGATCGAGATCCGAGGAGGATAAGGAGGGCATATGGACGGAATCGGAGGGAGCGGCACACCTGGTCAAACTGCCGGCCGGACCCAGGAAGAGGAGCTCCGACAGCGGAAGCTCGACGTGTACCTCGAAAATAAGCGAAAGCGCCTCGAGAACCCCGATTGCATCGTCATCGCGGCCCGGGTCCTCGATACCCATCTGCTCGCACAGATGCTCGTGCCCCTCGACAAGTCGATGAACACCATGCGCATCCGCGCGGGCGGGTACTCGATCTCCATCGAGGACGTCGCGCACTCGGGGACGAGCATCAGTGCCTGGATCGAGAAGGCGAAAAAGCTCTCGAACGACCTGAGCCCCAGAAGCAGATTCGCGGTCGTCCTCGATGTCGATTCAGTGAAGGAAAACGAGATCCTCGCAAACCAGCGGAACACCTATGCCTTTGTGCCGACCACGCCGGAGGGGGCGAGCCTCGCGAGAATGATCAAGGTCCTCGATGCCTCCTTTCTCGAATTCAGGACGAAGGCGCCCATGCAGGACAGCGCGCTCGTGAACGAGGCCTTCAACGCGGTCAAGGGCCTCATCCGCGAGTTTTATGACATGACGAAGCACATGACGAGAAAGACGAACACGAGGTTCACCCCTCCGAAGGCCTATCCCTCCTATATATCACGGGGGGCCGATTGAACCGTCTCGTTTTATTCCTGATTCCGGCCCTTGCACTTGGCCAGGTTGCGCACGCCCACGACATCAGGCAGGCGACCTATACCTTCAAGATCGACGGGACGCGTGTGGAGAAGCGCGATACCTTCGTCATACAGGGCGCACCTTCGATACCTCCTCTCGCCTCCGCGGTGAGGAACCCGCCCCTTTCGGTGAGGGTAACCCGGGAGGAACCCGCGGCCCCGGTGATGACACCCCTGGAAACGCCGCCCGTGCACTCGCAGCCCCGTACCGTACCACCGAAGAAGGCGGAGATCACCGTCCAGTTCGGGATCAATAGCGCGACGCTTACGGCGGGAGAGAAAGATAAGCTTTCCGCCTTCGCAGGCACGATGGAGGCCGGCACGAAAGCGCGGATTGAGGTCCACGGGTACACCTGCGATCTGGGATCGGCCGCGCTGAACGAACGTCTCGCGCGCATGCGAGCGCACACGGTCGCCTCCTTTCTCGAGGCGAGGGGGATAATGCCCACGACCGTCATCGGATCGGGCACGTGCTGCTATATCACCCACGACCGCAAGCTCCGCTCTCTCAACAGACGGGTCCATATCACGCTCACAGGAGAATCCTCATGAAAAGAACGCTCCATACTCTCATCGCCTTTGCCGTCTTTGCGCTCGTCATCGCGACCGGGTGCTCTGCCGCAGGCGAGACGCCATCCACGAACTCCGTCAGGGAGGCGCTGAAGAAAGACTTTCCCCACCTCCAAGCCACCTCCATCAACGAGACCGCCATCCGTGGCCTTTACGAGATAGAGGCCGGCGTCAACATCGTCTACTACTATCCGGACAAAGAGCTGCTCGTGTTCGGGGAGATCTGGACAAAAGACGGCACAAACATCACCGCCGGCAAGAAAACCGAGATCGCCTCGGCAAAGCTCAAGGATATACCGCTCGACAAGGCGGTGAGGATCGGCAACGGGAAAAACAAGGTCATCGAGTTTACGGATCCGGATTGTCCTTATTGCAGGAAGGCATCCGCGTTCCTCAAAGGGAGAGACGACGTGACGCGGTACGTCTTTCTTTTTCCGCTACCCCTGCACAAGGATGCCGAGGCACACGCGCTTTACGTGCTGTGCGCGGCCGATAAGGGCAAAGCCCTGGAGGAGGTGATGAACGGTCAACTGGACGGTAAGGCACTACCCGCCTGTTCCGATGCAAAGGCGGAGGCGCTCCTTCGGGAGCACAAGGACGTGGGTACCACACTGGGGGTCAGAGGGACCCCCGCCTTCTGGATCAACGGCCAGTATGTGGCAGGGGCGAACATCCCCGCCATCGAGGGCATCTTGGGCCGGAAGGTCGCGCAGCACACCAAATAACAAAAAACCAGGAGAGGACATGATGAAAAGAATTACTTCCAGGATAAAGGCAATGGTCGCGTTGATGCACGAGATACAGGGATCGGCATTCGCGACGTCCAAATGGACCCAGAGAGGTTTCACCGCGTTCGTGCTCATGGTGCTCACCTTCCTCATGGCGGGAGGGGCACATGCCATCACCGCGCCCGCGACGGGCACCCTGTTCTACGACGCCTATGACATTGTGGTCAACGACATGCTCAAGGGCGCCTTTGGCTTTGTCGCCGCGATCCTCATCTTCGCGCTGTCCATCGGTCTCTTTCTCATGCAGAAGGTCGTTCCCGGCA
>PLSJ01000375.1 GCA_003165115.1 Syntrophaceae bacterium
CCTCTCCCCCAAGGGGAGAGGGAGATTAGGGACGGAGAACAGTTGTTGCCTCACCCCGAAAGCAGGAGGATTGGCATGGATCAGGATTTGCGTTCGGTCATGGCGATATTCGCGGCGTCCGGCGACCTCGTGCACGTGGACGAGGCGCTCGATCCCCGCGACGAGCTTGCCGCCGCGCTGACGTTGAGCCATCGGGGACCGGCCCTCTATTTCGACAACGTGAAGGGGCATCATATGCCCGTCATCGGGAACGTGCTCAACACCCGGCGCAAGTATGCCCTTTCCCTCGGCATCGCGGAAAGNNGCGGAAAAGGAGACCTTCTCTCACACCGTCCACGGCCTCACCCATCCCATCAAGCCCGTGATCGAGGCCGCGGGGTCGTGCCAGGAAGCGGTCTTCACCGCGGACATCGACCTGCTCGCCGCCCTGCCTTTGCCCCACCTGTGCGAGAAAGACTGGCACCCCTACGTCAGCGCGGGGGTGCTCGTGGCGAAAGACCCCGACACGGGGAAAAGGAACGTCTCGATGAACCGGCTGCAGGTGATCGGCCCCGGCGAGGCGCTGGTGGGCATGGCCCCCTCCCATCACCTGTTCAGGCTTTTGATGAAGGCGGAAGTGCGGGGCGAAAAGCTGCCCGTCGCAATCGCTGTCGGAAACCACCCCGCCGTGCACGTGGCGGCCAACATGTACGTGGACGCGGGCTTCGACGAGTTCGAGATCGCCGGCGGCCTCATGGGTGAGCCGCTGCGCCTCGTGCGGGCAAGGACCGTGGATATCGAGGTGCCCGCGGGTTGCGAGATCGTGATCGAAGGGGAGATCGACCCGGCCGTATGGGCCGAAGAAGGCCCCTTCGGTGAATTCAGCGGCATCTACGAATCCTACGGGAAATCGCCCGTCATGCGGGTCACCGGCCTGACCACGCGGGAGCGGCCCGTCTTCCAGATGATTATGCCGAGCCGGTACGCGGAGCATGGCCTCACCGGCGCCATCGCCATAGAGGCGACCGTGTATGAGGCGGTGCGGCGGGCAATCCCCGGCCTGAAAGAGGTGGTCATCACGGGGGGCGGCTGCGGCCGGCTCCACATGATACTCTCCATCGCGGGAGCGAGGCCGGGGGAGGGGAAGAAGGCGATCCTCGCGGGCCTCTCGGCCCTCAACCTCGGGAAGCTCGCCATCGCTCTCGACGACGATATCGACCCCAGGGACCCGCATGACGTGGAATGGGCTATCGCCACGCGCATGAGGGCGGATCGCGACGTCATCATCATCCCCGGCGTGAAGACGGACAGGGCGGAGCCGCTGGAGGCGGGCATGACGGTGGCGAAGATGGGGATAGACGCGACGCGGCCCCACGACATCCCTCCGGAAGTGCTCGAAGAGGCGGACGTGCCCGCCGCCGTGAAGGCTCGCGTTGCGGCGTGGCTCAAGGGGATCGTGTGAAGACGAGTGGAGGAAAGGAAGTGAAAATCAAGAGAAACGCGGAGCGCTGCCACGGGTGCAGGTCGTGTGAGATCATGTGCTCCTTCCACCACCACGGCTGCATCTCGCCTGCGGCCTCCAGCATCAGCATAAAGAGAGAGAACGCCACCGGCCGCGTCTTCTGGTCGGTGGACGCGACGTGCGATCTGTGCAAGGGAGAGAAAGAGCCGTGGTGCGAGCGGTTCTGCGCGTATGGGGCATTGAAGGTGGCGCGATGAGGGCGGATGACATAAAGGGAGGTCTGGCGGGCAGGATACTGAGGGTCGACCTGAGCACCGGCGAGATCAGGAGTGACGCGACCGCGCCCTATGCAAGCCAATGGATCGGGGGCAGGGCCATCAACTCCCGCATACTGCTCGACGAGATGAGGCCTGAGACGCGATGGTCGGACCCGGAGAACCTGCTGATTTTCGGCGCGGGGGCGCTGACCGGCATCGCGCCGGGAGGCAGCAGGACCTCGGTCGATACGAAAAACGTCTTCAGCGGCGGCAAAGGCTCCGCGAACGTGGGCGGCCACTTTGGCCCCGAGCTGAGGTACGCGGGCTACGATCACCTCGTCGTCTCGGGCAGGGCGGACGCACCCGTCTATCTCTGGATATCGAACGACCGCGTGGAGATAAGGGACGCCCGCTTCCTGTGGGGCAAGACGACGTACGAGACCGAGGCGCTCCTCCATGATGCCCTCGGGGACGACATGGTGAGGGTTGCCTGCATAGGCCCCGCCGGGGAGCGGCAGGTATTGGGATCGCTCATCCTCGTCGACCGGGCGAAGGCCGCGGGCGGCTCGGGCGTGGGCTGCGTAATGGGGAGCAAGAACCTGAAAGCGGTGGCGGTGCGCGGCACGGGCCGACTCGGCATCGCGCGGCCGGATGCCTTCACCGATGCCATGGCCACGGCGATGCGGAAGGTGAAAGAATCGCCCACGACCGTGCCCATGCAGGAGAAGACCCTTTCGGGGGTCGCCTACGTGGACCCGCATAACCCCTCGTGGGACCTCCTCTTCGTGGCGAGGAACGGGCAGGACGATTACTGGGAGATCGAGAAGAGGAAACAGCTCATGAACCCCGCGACCGGCGCGCCCCGCTTCCGGAGAAAGGTGCTCGCCTGTTTCAATTGCCCTGCCGGGTGCATGCCCTTCTCGGAAATAGACGAGGGCGCGTACAAGGGTGTGAGCGGAGAGGGCTTCTGGGTCAATACCATCATGTCGGCGACCATGCTCGACATAGCCGACCCCGAGGCCATGATTACGGCCTGGCTCCTGATGAACGAACTGGGGCTCGACGGCGATTTCGCGGCGGGCATGTCGGCGTGGGCCTACGAGTGCTTCGAAAAAGGTCTCCTCACCGAAAAGGATACGGACGGTCTTGCACTCAGGTGGGGCAACGGCGACGCCCTCGTCGGCCTCGTCAGGAAGATCGCCTACCGCGAAGGCGTCGGCGACTTGCTTGCCCGCGGCCCCGTGGAAGCGGCGCGGCAGCTAGGCGGCGGCTCCGACTATTTCGCCATCAACGTCAAGGGACAGCCCTCCATAGAGCCCTTCCGCATACCCAAGGGATGGGGCCTCGGTGTGGCGACGTCGCCCGTGGCGGGCAGGCACCTGCGCGGCTCGCTCCTGGGGAGCGGCCGCTTCGGGCCGAGGGGGTCGGTATTCGAGCCGCAGACGTATGAGGACAAGCCGGGCTACGTCTTCTGGCAGGCGCTCACCAAGGAGATAGAGGACATCACGGGCATCTGCATCTACGTCGGCACCTGGTCGGGGGCGCATGCGCTGGAGGTCTCCGATTACGCGGCCCTCTTGAACGGCGTCATGGGCACGGACGTGAGCGAGGCGGAGCTGATGCGACTGGGCAAGCGGAGCCGCGCCCTGGAGAAGACGTTCAACGGCCTCCACACGGACATGGGCCGGGAAGACGACCTGCCGCCCAGGCGCTACAGGGAAGAGCCGGTCAAGTCAGGGCCTTACAAGGGCGAGCGCTGCGAGCCCGAGAAGTGGGGCCGGATGCTGGATGCGTTCTACGAGATACAGGGGTTGGACAGCGAAGGGCGGCTCAGGCGCGCCACGCTGGACGCACTCGACATGGCGGACGAGGCCGAAAAACTCGCGGAGGCGGGAAAGCTCGCGGAGTAGGGCGGTTCCGGCCGGCCCGACATGCGATTGTTCCTGACTTCAGGACACCGTCCCGTTTAACGGACAAGAAGCCGCCAAAAAGGCATTTAGAAATCCTGCCGGTCAGACAAAAAAGCGCGCCGAATATGGGTCCGGGGAGAAAAGGGTGTAACGCATGGCCGGGCATGTTTCTTGTATAATACTCTGCAAGACATTCTAAGACACGGTAGTTGACCGTCGCAAGGCGAGGAGGCGATCGAGGTGGAAAGCACATTCTGCAGGTGTTCGACACGCACGGTTTTCCTTCCGGAACCGGGTTCCTGTTCAACCACGGAAGGAGCTTTACCCCGTTCGGGAAAAGGACACATACTTGTCGTTGACGACGATCCCGCAATTGCGGAGATGACAAAGGCGATGCTCGAGCGAATGGGCTACCGCGTAACTGCCCTGACGGACGGATCTGAGGCGTTGGAAGTCTTCACCAGGGACCCGGACGGTTTCAATCTTGTCCTTACCGATCAGACCATGCCGGAAATGACCGGGATTGCACTCGCGAAGGAAGTCCTGGCGGTGAAAAACGATGTGTCTGTCATGCTTTACACCGGATACGGCGAAAGCTCGCTACCCGAGAAAGCAAAAGAAGCCGGTATCCGGGAATTGATGATGAAGCCCGCGACGAGGGAAGAAATGGGTGAGGCGGTTCGCAGGGTGCTGGAGCAGGGAAAAGATATGACGTAACCGCTTTTAAGGCAGGACGAGAGGATAGGAGGCGGTGAAGACGGTGCCGTCCGCGCGGGAACTGGCGAAGGATATGTCTCCTTTCAGATATCGTTCCGTCAGGAGCTTCGCACTGTATGTCCCCAGGCCGCGGCTGGGGTCCTTTGTCGAAAAAGACCGATGAAAGATCTCGTTTTGCACAGTCTGAGGCATGGAAGCATCATTATGTATCCAGAACTCGACGCGCCCCTCCCTGAGCCGGCATCCCGCCGAAATCGTTTCCCCCGCGCCTGAGGCCTCGAAGGCATTCTTCAGGAGATTGGCGATGACCCGTCTCAGAAGGACCACGTCTGTCGTAAAGGTGACATTATCGGACGAAGGGTCGACCCTGACGTGTCCGGATGAAATCCGTCCGTCCGCAAATTCACCCACTATTCCCTCAAGCAATTCCCTGGCGTGAACAGGAGTGGGGTCGGTTGCAAGATCGTTCCGTTCGGCAGCGAGAAGCTGTCTCTGGGCGTTGATTTCTTCAAGGAGCCGTTTGGAGAGCTTAAGGATGCTCTCGCTGTATCTCGCCGGGTTTTCCCTGTTTTCACTGAAAAGCTCGCAAAATCCCCGTAACGCGCCGGCGGTATTGACGAGGTCGTGGAAGAATATATTTTCCAGGGCCCTCCTTCTTTTTTCATGACTGATATCCGTCCCGGCGAGGAATACGCACTTGCGGCCCTCAATGATTATCGGCACGGCCCTCACGCGGAGATCGAGCGCCTCTCCATCTCGCCTGAGGATCCGGCATTCCAGGATATCGGCCCCTTTCTCCCCTTCGCTTATGAGCAATTGGTTCAGCATGCCGCAGCCTTGGCAGACTTCGGTGTTACCACAGCCGAATTTGTCTTCATAGGCATGAACACAATCGAGGGCTTCACCCGGACGCAAGCCGCACAGGGCACTCCTGTCGTTTGTTCGGCTGAGTTCGAGTACGCTCTTATTCGCGAAAACCACTCGTCTTTCCGACGTGAGAATGAAACAAACTTCGGGAACCGCGTCCAGGAGGGACAAAAGAACGTCGTTGCCGGCGAGGTCCCTGTATATCTCTGCAACCGTCTCCCGACGCACCGTGTCCGTTCGGACCGTGTTCAGTTTCTTAGGCGAAGGCATATGGCTCCATCATCTCCCGTACCGGAATAGCTCACTTTAGTATACCTGAGATTTAGCGGAATACAACAATCCTTAAATGGGCTTCGGCCTCATGGATGCGCAGGGCGATGCCGGAGAGAACGTCCGGGGCGATGACCTTGACGTTGGCTTGGGCGGGTACTACATCCCAAACAGGGAGTAAAGGACAGGAGTGAAAAGAAACCTTGCCGGGAAGGCAGTGCTTGTCGCGGCGGTAATCGGCCTGATTGCCGCCTTCTGGGGCTTCGGCCTGGGCCGGTACTTCACGCTCGCCTATCTCAAGGGCTCCGCCGAAAGATTCAGGGCGCTCTATGCCGAACACAGGGCCCTGGTGGTGCTGGTCTACTTTCTGGTATACGTCGCCACAACGTCTCTCTCCTTGCCGGGGGCCGCGGTGCTGACCATCGCCGGAGGGGCTTTCTTCGGCCTTATGACCGGCACGCTGGTCGTCTCCTTCGCCAGCGCGATAGGCGCGACCCTGGCCTGTGTCGTTTCCAGGTTTATCCTGAGAGACTGGGTGCAGGGCAGGTTCGGTGACAAGATCGTCAGGATCAACGAGGGGGTCGAGAGGGAAGGCGCGTTTTATCTCTTCACGCTTCGCCTGATCCCCGTATTCCCGTTCTGGATGATCAACCTCGTCATGGGACTCACCGGGATTCCGCTGCGGACGTTCTACTGGGTATCGCAACTGGGAATGCTCCCCGGAACCATCGTTTTCGTGAACGCGGGGAGAGAGCTGGCGAAGATCGACTCCCTGCGGGGGGTCCTCTCACCGGGCCTGCTCGTCTCATTCGCGCTTATCGGCGTCTTTCCCCTGGCGGTGAAGAAGATAGTGGCCCTCTACAGAGGCAGGCGGGGCAGCGACAGGGGTATGCGCTTTCTTAAGAAAGGGGAAGATCATGGCACATTATGATTTTGACATCGGTGTCCTGGGCGGAGGCGCGGCGGGTCTGACGGTGGCCGCGGGCGCGGCGCAGGCCGGCGCGAAAGTACTCCTCCTGGAGAAAGAAGGGAGGCTCGGAGGCGACTGCGTCTATTACGGGTGCGTCCCCAGCAAGACCTTGATCCGGAGCGCCCAGGTGTACCATTTCATGAAGAACGCGGACCGGTACGGCCTTCCGGGGGTGACCGTGGGACGCCCCGACTACCGGGAAATCGCGCGGCGCATCCAGTCGGTCATACACACCATCCAGCAATACGATTCGGAAGAGAGGTTCTGCGGCCTGGGCGCGAAGGTGGAATACGGCAACGCCTCTTTCGTCGACGAGCGCGCGATAAGCCTCGACGGGAAGCGGTACTCGGCCAGGTATTGGGTCATCGCGACGGGTTCTTCCGCCGCGATACCGCCGATAGACGGCCTCAGGGAAACCCCCCACCTCACCAATAAAGAGATTTTTTCCCTGGAGAGGCTCCCCGAGTCGATGGTCGTCATCGGGGGAGGACCCATCGGGATCGAGCTTGC
>PLSJ01000213.1 GCA_003165115.1 Syntrophaceae bacterium
TAGTTTCCAAATGCGTTTGCCCTGCTACCCCGCAGTGTATTCTTGATCTTCAAAAGACCAATGGGTATAATTTTATCGGCTACGGCGGTCGCTGCAACCGTTGTGCAATGCAACCATTAGGGGGAACGAAGAAATGCCGGAAAACGTCCACATATGCCCCTTTTCGAAAGGCGGCTGCAGGAATTGCGCCCTCTACAGGGGCAGACACAGCTACATCAGGTGCAATGACGGCGAAGGGACACCTGAGCCGAGGATATTAAGGAATGTTGAGATTGACTGGGAGGAAAGGTTCAAAGAGACCCTGCAGAACAAGGTGGAGGATGGGCCCGATGCCGAGGAGGTCTTACAGCTAAGTCCTGAGGAGACGAGCATGGACGGCAACGGGAAGGAAAGAAAGCAATACATGATCGGACTTACGGTCCTCGACAGAGAGACGGGAGAGAGAAAGGTCTGCACCGTCTCGGAGGCAAGCACGTGGGACTGGGAGAACCGGGAGAAGGTACGGTCCATAGGCCCTTGGCACATCTACAGTTTTCAGAGGCTGCTCGCGGTCCTCGCGAATAAGGCCGACGCCGGCTGCACGGAGGTCGAGCTCGTAGAAGCACCTTTTTATATGGGCTGCTGAAAGAGGGACGCATCTTCTCGACGCCGTGCCGGTGGAAGACGCGGATAGCCCCGTCGGAAGGAGCGATCCTGCCTTCCCCCTGGCCGACGTGCATTGGCTGACAATTTTATGCCGCGACCTTTGCCTCTTTCTGGTCTCCGAACAAAACCTTGAACTCAAGGAGTATAAGTATCCTGTCCGCCAAATTGATAACGCCTTCGATGTAACCGGAATCGTTGCTGCCCGTGACGCTGGGCGGAGCCTCTATTTTTTGATCCTGTATCCTGAGCACCTCAGAGACCGAATCGACGATGAAGCCGAGGATCCTGCCCTCGATGTCCACGACCATGATCCGCGTAGCCTTATCCCGGTCGGCTTCTCCGAGGCCAAGCTTCGTCCGGAGGCTGACGATAGGGATGATCTTGCCCCGCAGGTTCACCACACCTTCGACGTGGGCTGGTGCGTTAGGTATCTTCGTGATATCGATCATCCTGTTGATCTCCTGGACCTTCCTGATGTCTATGCCAAATTCCTCGTTCCCCAAGCGGAACGTCACGAGTTGAAGCACTTCATCGCTCATGCCGTCCTCCCCTACACTTCAAACTGACGTGCGATACCCTGGAGATCAACACCCAGCCGCGACAGTTCGTTAGACGCCTTCAGCACTTCGCTGGAGGACTGTGAGGTGTCGCCGGATATGTTGGAAATGGACTCGATGTCTTTGCTGATCTGGTCGGAGGTTGCCGACATTTCTTCTATGGCCGTTGCGATCTGCTGCACCATCTGCTGGAGGTCCTCGACGCTCTTCACGATTGTCCTCAGCTCAGCTCCCGCTTTGCTCGACAGGTCAACACCCTTGTCGACCTTGGCGGTCACGTGATCTATGGAGGCGACCGCGCTCGTCACGTTGCTCTGGATTTCCCGTATAATGCCACTCACCTCCGAGGTAGCGCCCGTGGTCCTCTCGGCGAGTTTCCTTACCTCATCGGCGACAACGGCGAAACCTCTCCCGTGCTCTCCAGCGCGAGCCGCCTCTATGGCTGCGTTCAGCGCGAGGAGGTTCGTCTGGTCCGCGATCTCGTTAATGATGCCGATGATATCGCCGATCTTCTCGGAGAGCTCCGATAGAGAAGTGATGTGGCTTGCCGATTCTTCCACCGTTGAAGCGATCTCTCCGACTTCTTTGACTGCGGCTTCCACGGTTGTGCCGCCGTCTTTCGCGGTCTTCGCTGCCTGCGCGGCGGTTGCTGCTATGCTCGTTGCGTTTCGTGCGATGTCCTCGACGGTCTGGGACATCTCTTCGGATGCGGTTGCCACCTGATGGGCCCTTTCCGCCTGCTGGCTTGCCCCGTTCGACATCTGTCCGGCGCTTGCCGAAAGCTGGGTGCCGGCGGAGGCAACGCCGTCGGAAACCTGCTTGATATCCCCGATAATGCCCCGCCACTTTTCGATCATGCCCTTCAAAGCAGCCGCCTGGTCGCCGAACTCGTCCGTCCTGTCAACGACCACATCCGCAGTGAGTTTTCCTGCCGCAAGCATCTCGGTAACCGCGACGGCCCTGCCGATAGGCACGGAGATACTCTTCGTGAGAACGATCGTGAGACCCACCGCGATGCCCAGGATGACCGCACCCATCATCACCATTAATATGATAGTGTTGCGATAAGTGCTATGCGCTTCGGCCGCACGGGCTGCGACTTCATCTTTCTGAAACTGAATCAGCTGATGGCACAAATCAAAGAGCTCCGCGGCCTTGGCGCCAATTGTGCCGGTGAACAACGTGAGAGCTGCCTCGAAGTGGCCCGCGTTGGCCCCTTCCGCCACTTTCTTCGATACGGCGATGCCTCCAACCTGATTCTCCTGCAAGGCTTTGATTATATTTCTCACCTTCTCCGAGTGTTCCAGTTTATCAAGATTTCCAAGAGACTTGCTGAGCCTTCGATCCGTCTCACCGACTATTTCAGTCATCTTTACCCGTGAAGCCTCATCTTTCTGCACAAAACCTGTCAGCATGGTGGCCTGCAAGGTTTTCACCGCATCCATGGCCTCGTAAGCGGATTGGGTCTTTATGCTATTCACGTTGGCGATCTCTTCCAGCCGTGAATTCATCCTTGCCGTCGCGGTGATTCCCGCAACAACGAGAACGATCATCATAAGACCGAGAATCCCAAACCCGACGCCAAGCCGTTTACCAATTTTGACGTTCTTGAAGTTCATCCTGCCTCCATGTTGTGGTTCGACGCTGCGAATTCCGCGAGCAAGACGGTGAGCCGCGACGTTCGTTATGAGATTATCGGATGTAAACCTTCTTTCCTTAATGACCACCGCGCTGCTTCAATGACTCTACTGCTCATGGTTGGTCTGCAACATGCGCCGTTTATAAGAAGACCCTCCGATAAACTCATGGTGGAGGAAGAACAGCAGGAGACCTTGAAGGTCTGGACCCATCCGAAGAGAACACCGCGGAAGACCGCGCCCCTATCTGCCGGTCTGGGCATTAGTTTAAGCGAAGGCGGGGCCTCCCTTCTGAAAGTGACCTAACCAAAGATCAGGCCGTTTGACCGTTACAAGAGCCCTGCCTTGAGCCCCGCCAAACGACTGCGCAAAAGCGCCGCCATTCGGGACGTTACTTCAGCACTGCGCCCTTACTGGCGGACGTCACCGAACGGGCATAGCGGGTCAGGTATCCTTCGGTCACTTTCGGCGGGGGTTTTACCCAGGCCGCCCTTCTCCGGGCCAGTTCTGCCTCGCCCAGGCCGCCTTCCAGTTTCTTGCCGGGGATATCGATCGTGATAAGGTCGCCTTCATTGACAAGGGCCAACGGACCGCCCTGTGCGGCCTCGGGCGAGATATGACCGACACAGGCGCCTCTCGTGACGCCGCTGAACCGGCCGTCTGTCACCAGCGCGGCGCGAAGACCCATCCCGGTGATTGCCGCCGTCGCGTGCAGCATCTCCTGCATGCCGGGGCCTTCTTCCGGCCCCTCATAGCGGATCACCACCACGT
>PLSJ01000341.1 GCA_003165115.1 Syntrophaceae bacterium
TTTACCCTTATCGAGCTGCTCGTCGCGCTGGCGATAATAGGCATCCTGGGAGCGGCCGCCGCGCCGGGGGTGAGCCGATGGATCGAGGACTACAGGGTAAGGGCCGCATCCCGGCAGCTCATGTCCGATATGCAATTCGCGAGAATGAAGGCCGTCGCGGACAAAGTCCAGTACCAGCTCTACTTCAATCCGGCAAACAACCAATACTGGGTGCAGGGGTGGAATCCGGTGACGTCGACGTGGAACCAGATCGGCAGCGCCCGGCAGCTCTCGAATGCGGCCAGCTCGGGCTACCAGCCCGGCGTCACGCTCGCTTTTCCGACAAACGGCGACAAGACCGCCACCTTTTCGCCCACGGGCCAGGCGACGGCTGCGCTTACGGCGAGTTTTTCATCCGTCAATTACCAGAGGAACGTTGGCGTCACCACGACGGGGAGGGTACAGATTGTTCAGGTCAGGCCCTAGGGGCCTCACTCCCGGTGATGGGGGTTTTACCCTCATCGAGGTGCTCGTGGCGATCCTCCTCTTCGCCGTAGGCGCCCTCATGCTGGCCCAGATGCAGATTTTCAGCCTCCGGGGCGGCACCTTCGGCAGGGAGGCGATGATCGCCACGACCCAGGCGCAGGCGCAGATGGAGATCCTCAAGGACCCCGTCCTGAGCCCGTTCGCCACGACCATCATCGCGCTGCCCACGAGTCTCGCCGCGGGCACACAGGTGGCTTGTCCCACCGTGCCCGGCATGGTCCTGACCTACTGGAGAAGCGACCCGCCCGGAGGGGCGGTGCCGGAGCGCTTCGTAACCATCAACGTGCAGGTGACATGGAAAGGACAGACACTCACATTCAACACCGTCGTCTCAGAGGTGTAGCGGGTTTCAGCCTGATCGAGCTGCTGATCGTGCTCGCCGTCAGCAGCATCCTCGCGCTCAGTCTCTGGTCGCTCGCCTCGACGCAGGAGAGGACCTACGGAAGCCAGGACAGCGCCTCGGAGACGCAGCAGAACCTCAGGGTCGCCCTTCAGAACCTCACGCGGGACATCATGAGCGCGGGTCTCGGCCCCAAGTCGTCGACCATAAGCGGCCAGGATGCCAGCGCCTGGTACAACGCGGCCAACGCCTGGAACCCGTTCAGCATCACCGCCACGTCCGTAGACATCATCGGCTGCGGCCAGGCGCCGGCGAACTTGTCCGTACAGGCGGTGGGCGGGACGAACACACTCACCCTCACGGCCGGTGGCGGGGCCGGCTTCGCGGCTTCCCAGAATATCAGCATCGCGGGCGTGGAGAACGCGGTGGTCCAATCCGTGGCGGGCGATGTCCTTACGTTGAGCGCGAATATCTCCCTGACCCATCCGGCCCAGGCAAACGTCTATCCCCTGCGGTGGGTCACCTATACGGTGGCGGGCGGCATCCTCACCATGAACCAGCACGACGGCAAAGGGGCACAGGCTATCGCCTCCACCATCACGGCGATGGCGGTCACCGCGAGCGCCGCCGATCCCAAGGCGCTCACCGTGAGCCTCACGGGAACAACGTCAAGCGTCAGTGCGCCCGTCGTGTCGACGGTGACCGATACCTGCTACCGGCGGAACAGCTAGGGACGGACAGGGGAAATACGCGCGCGGCTCTTTTGAGGACCAGGCGTGAGACAAGGAGGGCTTGTGAGAGAGGCAGGCAGACGACGCACCCCGCCGGGACGCATGACACGGAACGCCCGAAAAGAGGGCGGGTTCGTGGTCTTCATCGTGATGATCCTCATCCTGTTCCTCACGGTGCTCGGTCTGGCCGCGAACAGGAACATCATCACCGACATCGGCATCGCGGCGAACCATACCGGCTCGGTGCAGGCCCTTTACGCCGCCGAGGCCGGGGCCAACCTCGCCTTCAACCAGCTCTACGGGGCGCTTGCGACGCTCAACCCCGTCATACCGGCCCCGCAGACCCCTGCCATGGCGGGTTACACCTGGACGACCACCATCTCGACCGTGCCGTCGGGCGTGCCCACCGTGATCCAGAGGCCGGCCACGGGCACCTTTGCCGGGCTCACCGCCTTCGTGCAGACCTACAGGGTCACCTCCACGGCAACGGAGGCGAAGACGAACGCAAAGAGCACGGTGACCATAGACGTGGAGGACCAGCTCATCCCCATATTCCAGTTCGGCGTCTTCTACAACAGCATCCTCGAGATCTTCCCCGGCGCCAATATGACGTTCACCGGGTGGATACACTCGAACGGCGACCTTTACCTCGGCTCCAACGGCGCGACGCTGCAACTCAATTCGAACGTCACGACTGCCCACAACATATTCGATTACCGTCTCGACAGCGCCGCGGCGGTCAACGCCGCGAACATCTATAAAACGGGGGCGCCGACGACGGTCAACGCCACGGATTTTCCACCCATGAACCACGACAGCGTGACGGACACCAACCACAACGGCACCCCCGACTGGGTGGAATCGCACTATGCCAATGCGTGGAACGGGGGGGTGAGGACGCAGTACGAGGGCATCACCCCCCTGAACGTCCCCATGCCCACGAACAACCCGGCCGACATCATCGGCACGGGGACGGGGAGCATGTATCAGCAGGCGAGCCTCAAGATCATCGACGGCGTGGGCTACGACGCAGCGGGCAACAACCTCAACTGGTGCAGCAAAAACACCGGCTACAAGAAGAACGGCTCCCTCGTCATCGACCCCGGCTGCAACTCCACGAACAACCAGAACCCCGTCGTCACGGCCGGCACGGTCTATGACTACCGGGAGGGGACGACGATGAACACGCTCGATATAAACATGGCCGCCCTGGCCGCTTACGCCCCGGCGAAGAACGCCCTCGTCGCCCCTCCGGCGGGGGACGACCCCGGCATACTCTACGTCTCTTCGTCGAGCGCAAACGGCGCGGTCCGTCTCGTGAGCGGCTCGACCATACCCCAGAACCAGGTAAACGGACAGGCGGCGGGCCTTACCGTCGCCACGCCGAACCCCGTGTACGTAAAAGGTGATTACAACAGCGTGTCAACGGCGCCGGCGGCGATCATCTCCGACGCCGTCACGATCCTCTCGAACAGTTGGAGCGACGCCTACACGTCGGGCACCGCGATAGGCGGGCGGACCGCTTCGCAGACCACGGTAAACGCGGCGGTCATGTCGGGCAACACGAGCACGTCGGGGAGCCAGTACAGCGGGGGCCTGGAGAACTTCATGCGCTTTCTGGAGAATTGGAGCGGGGTCAACTACAACTACAACGGCTCCCTCGTCTGCCTCTGGCAGAGCAGCAAGGCCAAGTCCCCGTGGCCCAACACGGGGACCGTCTACAACGCGCCCGTGCGAAACTGGAGCTTCTCCATGGCGGTAAACGACCTGCCTCCGGGCACGCCGAGGGTGAGGATCACCGCCCGCGTAGGCTGGAGTGCGCACTAGCATTGGGGTTCAGCACCCCCTCCATGAGCAAAGCCCATGGAGCCTCCCCGCTCACAAAAGCAACGAATGGCATTGGGGTTCAGCACCCCCTCCATGAGCAAAGCCCATCGGGGTGCCCGCTTGCGGGTCGTCCCCGCTCACAAAAGCAATTTATAGGGAAGGATGCTTAAAGCTCGAGCTTTCTCAGCTCCGTCTCGAAGCGGTCGCTGAACTTTTTCATTATCCTGTGCTCTATCTGGCGCACCCTCTCCCTGGAGATGCGAAAACGGAGGCCGATCTGCTGGAGGGTATTCGGCTCCTCCGCCATGGTGCGGTGGTTGAAAATGAAGAGCTCCTTGTCGTTGAGCGTCGTCCTGAACTCTGCCACTTTCTTTGCCAGTATCTCCCTGTTTTCCTTGCTCGCCACTTCTTCCTCTATGTTGTCGTCGGAGCTCATCAGGTCCGCGACGGTCTCCTCGCCCTGATCGTAGAGGGGAAATTCCAGGGAAATGTCCGGGGAGGAGAGGCGCTTCTCCATGTCTTCGACCTCCGTCACCCTGACGTCCAGGCTGCTCGCTATTTCCTGGGGAGCGGGAAAAATGCCTGCTTCCTCCAGCCTCTTCTTTTCCTTGTGGAGCCGGTAGAAGAGCTTTCTCTGGCCTTGGGTGGTGCCTACCTTGACGATGCTCCAGGAATCCATGATATGTTTCAGGATGTAAGCCCTTATCCAGAAGGAGGCATAGGTGGAAAAGCGGGTGCCCTTGTAGGGGTTATACTTTTTCACTGCGTGGACGAGCCCCACGTTTCCCTCCTGGATCAGGTCGAGCACGTTCAGGTACGAATTGTAGTATTCGAGGGCTATCTTGACGACGAGCTTGAGGTTCGACACGACGAGCTTCTGCGCGGAGCCCGCGTCCTTGAAGCGGTGCGCCTTCTCGGCGATCTCCCGCTCTTCGTCGCGCGTGAGGACCTGGTACCGTGAAACCTCGGAGAGATATTTTTTGAGCGGATCGAAAGGCAGGACCTCCTCGTCCTGCGCCGCTGCCGGACCCTTTCCGTCTTCGAGAATGGTTTCTGGAAGCAAAAATTACGCCTTTCGTTTTACCGCGATAAGCTCCGCAACGATGCTGATTGCGATCTCCTGCGGCGTCTCCGCATCTATCGCAAGGCCGATGGGCGCGTGAACGGACTTCAGGATGTCTTCGTCGAAGCCCTTCTCTCTCAGGTGGGTCAGGATGAGGGCGCTCTTCCTCCTGCTCCCGATCATGCCCACGTAACGGGTGGGCCTCTTCAAAACCTCTTCGAGGACGAGCGCGTCATGCTTGTGCCCCCTCGTCACCACGGCCACGTACTCGTTTCCAAAAAAATGGAGCTGCTCGAATACGTGCCGGAAGTCGTCGACGACGATATCGCGGACCTCGGGGAACCTCTCCCTGTTCGCGAAATCCTCACGGTCATCCACCACGACCACGTTGAAATCGACCATCGCCGCCGCCTTTGCTACATATTGTGAAATGTGACCGGCGCCAAACAGGTAAAAGAGCGAAGAAGAGGTTGTCGGCTCGACGAGGATCCCCTCGCCGATGACCGGCCCTCCCTCCAGGTATGACCCCAGATGCTCTCGTATTTCCTCTCCCGGATCGTCACCCGTCACCCGACCGTCAGCCCCGACAAGGCTCTTGGAGAGCGAGCTTTCTGAGAACCTGGTGATAATTAAAGCATCCTTGCCCCTTTTTTCAAGGTCTCTCGCTTCCGCGTAGACATTTTTGTACTTGTCGAGGACCGGTTCGAGGAAGATATCGACGTTCCCCCCGCATATCATCCCCTCATCCTCGACGATGCGGCCGTCCAAACGGTAGTGCAGGAGCTTCACTTTCCCCGTCTTCACGACGCCCTTCGCCGCCTGCCACACCTCAGCCTCGACGCAGCCACCTCCCACGGTGCCGAAAATGCGGCCGTCATCCCCTACGAACATCTTCGCCCCGGCTTCCCTGGGGGCCGCTCCCATCTTCTTTATGATAGTGGCGAGGGAGCCGCCCCTTCCCCTCGACAGATAGTCCTGAACAGCCTCGTAGATATCCACTCTACCCCTCCATAAACGGGCAATATCGAATCGCTATACGTTAAACCGGTGCATTATCGTTTCCAGCACGCCGCCCGCGATGGAGCGGGCCTTGTCCGAGATGGTGGCGCAGTGGCTCACATCCCTGCTCGGGTCGACGTCGCCGACCTTCTCGTTGTGTTCCACGACGATGGGCCTGATGAGGCCGCGCACGACGCCGTCTATCGCGGCCCGGACCGGGGTTCGGTCCACGTACAGCACCACGTCGTCTTTCTTCACCATGTCCCCGATCGCTTTTACCTGCGAGACCATGCCCGGATGCGGGGCGCGAAGCACCCTCTCTTCGGTCTTGCCCATGATGTCGCCGGGGATCCTGGTAAAGGCTTCCGCCTCTCCCGCGTAAATCACCCTGCCCAGGTGATGCCCCCTGTTGCTCTCTATGATCGCGTCCACGTCATCGGGGGCCTTAAACCCCGGACCAACCCCGATCACCAGCCCGGCTTTCGGCACACGCTCCCTGACCGACCCCTTCGGCCTCTTTATCATGGTCGCGTCTATGAGCACGTCCGGCTCGACCGTCTTCAGGAAGGCACCTTCCTCATCGACCAACACGGCTATCGCCTGCCTGTCCCAGATCGCCTGGACGGCGCCCGGTGAGTCCGCCAGCTCCGCCCTCACCCCCTCCACCTCCATGGCGCCCGCGTGCACCGCTTCCGAAAAGGCGACAAGCCTCCGCACCGTGAGCGGCGAGCGCATCTCCGACATGAGGATGCGGGTAAAACGGGACGAGAAGAGGCGGTGGGCTATGCCCGAGGCCATCTCGCCGGCGCCCAGAACCACGATGGTAAGGCTTCTCATGCTACCTTCCTTTCCCGAAGAAGCACTTCGGATAGCGGCAGACGTCGCAGTGCAGGCAGAGTCCGCCGTGAGCCAGCTTGCGGACGTGCGCCGCGGTCACCTTCTCGCCCGCCATGATCCACGGCAGCAGGATGTCGAGCATGGTGTGGGTATTGAAATAGACGCAGGCGGGCGCGCCGAGGATATAGCGCCCCTTCAGCCTGGCCACCAGGAACATCGCGCCGGGAAATACGGGCGCGCCGTAGGAGATGATCCGCGCCCCCGTTGCCTCTACGCCTTCCTTCGTCAAATCGTCGGGGTCGACGGAAAGACCGCTCGTGGTCACGATGATGTCGCTGCCCGCGGAGATCAGCTCCAGGACCGCGTCTCTGATCAGGCCGACCTCGTCCCTGACGAGCCTCTTTCCCTTCAGCTCCAGGCCGTGTCCCGCAAGCTTTGCCTCTACCCGCGCCGATGCGTCCGGTATCCTCCCCGTGGCCACTTCCGTCCCCGTCACCACGAGACCGACGGACATGCGTGCAAACGGGCGGATGCTGACGATCCCTTTCCTTCCCACGGCCTCCGCCTCCTGCAGCAGGCTTTCCGGGATGTAGAGCGGGACGATCCTCGTGGCCGCGATGACGTCACCCGGCTTCACCGGATACCTGTCGGGCACCGCCGTAAAAAGTACGTCCCTGACCCTGTTGATCTCGGCGAGACGCGCAAGGTTGACCCTCACGAGGCCGTCGACCGTGGACTTTATATTGATCCGCCCTTCCTTGGCGGGCGCCAGGTCCATGTTGCCGTCCATGGCCGCCGTTGCGATACGTTTGCCTGCCTCGTCCTCGTGGACCTCCCTTTCGGGGCCGTCGGTCACGAAAATATGACTCTTCCCCATGTCAAGCAGGTGCTCCACGTCGCCCCTTTCGATGATCCTCCCGCGCTGAAACGCGACATCCTTTTTCTCGCCCGGTATGATCTCGGTGATGTCGTGGGCAAGGACAAGGCCCACGGCATCCTCCACGTTAACCTTTTTCAATTGTATAGCCCCTCCCTTCCAAATATGCGATATCCTCACTGGTGTCCAAATCCAAAAGACTCCCTTCCCCGCCCTCGACGAAACGCACGTGCGCCCCGGCCGCGGCGATCATATCACGCAGCCCCCCTTCGCCCGTGACCGCGGCCACCGCGTGTAAGTGCCGCCTCATATCCACGAGCACCGGGTGGCCTTTTACCCCTTCATGGACCGGGACGACGATCGAGCTGCCGCCGGCCTCAAACGCCCGCATTACCCGGCCGATTGTCGCGGGCTCGATAAAGGGCTTGTCGCCGAGATGGAAGAGCACAAGGTCCGTATGAAGGATCACGGGCAGGGCCGCCTTTACCGACGCCGACATGCCTTGTTCATGATGTTCATTATGGACGAACGTCACCGGAAGCCCGTTAAGCTCGCCCTCGACCCTCTCCCTCTCGAACCCTGTTACCACAACTATTTGTCCCGTCCCTGCCTCCATAAAAAGACGCACCGTCCTCCTGACGACGGCCTCCCCGTTCACCCTTATGCACAGCTTGTTGAAACCGAGCCGCTTTGAGGCCCCCGCGGCAAGGATGACGGTAATTATGCGTTCCATAGAGTTGGTCCTAAAGCGCGTTCTTTAAGCGGGTGTTCCTTTTCGGGCGGGAAAGAATGCGGGATGAATCACCGGCCTACCTTGACTTGCGCGCCCTTTAGCGCGGAGCCGCACCGCGCCCGACTTCCTTGTTGAGGTCCGCGATGAGGGCATCCACATTTATGCCGTGGACCTCGGCCCCCTGTTCTATGCTCTCGAACAGGGCGGCCTGGCAGCCAAGGCAGCCGAGACCGTGCCTTTCAAAGATCACTATCGTCTCCGGGTGCGTCCTTACCACTTCCTCGATCGACATCTTCCTGTTGATCATACACTCCCCATCCTCAATTATTGGGGCTAGCGTCGCCCCCTCCACGAGCAAGCTCATGGAGCCACCCCCTCATAAAAAGGAAGAGGCGGTTACTCCCCTCTTATTAAAACACATCCGCCGAAAATATGTATATATCCGTCCCTTCCGACCGCCAGGCATCTCTCGGGAGCCCCGCCTTCTCGCACGTATATTCGAGAAAAGTCTGCCTGTCCAACCCATGTTCCGTCGCGACCTGGGGCAGGAGCAGCCCGGAGCATGAGCCGCTCACTATATAGAGGCCGTGGACGCCGACCTGGATCTCGTCTATATCGCGTATCTTCTTCATGGGCGTGAGGACGGAGATCTCGATCTCCGTATGCTCCCACTCACGCGCGTCGAGCGGCATGAACCGGGGGTCGTGGAATGCCGCCTCACAGGCCATCCGCCTCACCGTCTCGTCGAGGGGCATCTCCCCCCGCAGGTAACCGATGCAGCCCTTCAACTGCCCCGACGTCTTGAGGCAGACGAAGGCCCCCCGCTTTTTCTTCAGCGCCGCGGGAATATCCGGGGACTTCCCCTCTTTGCCGAAGAGCGCCTTCTCGATGGAGGCCCGCGCCAGGTCCTTCAGCACGCGCTTTTCCTCGTCCGAGAAGTGAAGGTCTATCCCCGCCTTACGTGCCGGCAACGGCTACTTCCCTCCATAAAACACGCAGGAAGCGTACCCGACGACTTCGTTCCTGTCGCCCGTCACATCGCCGGAATTCTCATAATGGAGCACCTTGCTTTTGGCGGCGCCCATCTTCCGGCAGACGTCCATGGTCGCGAGTATCGCGCCCGCGCCGCATGCCTCGTATTTCCCTTTCACCAGCTCCCTGGACATACCTTCCACGTCGAACTTCTCCAAAAGCTCGATGGCGGACCCGTCCATCCCCACCGCAAAACCGTAAGGGTAATAGTGAGACAGGTCGGAGCTGCCCAGGATAAGGAAGCTCCCTTCCCTGTCTTTGATGGTGTCGTAAATGTACGCGCCCAGCTCCAAGGAGCCCTGGGGGTCCTGGGCGCTGCCCATGATCAGGGGCACTATCCTGAAGTCCGCGAGGACGCACTGGAGAAAGGGTATCTGCACCTCTATCGCGTGTTCTCTCCGGTGCACCTTCGGGTCCACGTGAACAATCTCCTCGCTCCGGCTGAGCTCACGAGCAAGGGCCTCGTCGATTTCCACCACGCCGAGGGGCGTCCTGTACCCNNACTGGTGGCTCGGCGCGAGGATGACCACCGTGTCGTAGCGGCGGCCCGACAGGGCCTTGTAGCCGTAAGCGGCCGTCGGCCCCGAGTACATGTAGCCCGCGTGGGGTGAGACGAGGCCGCGTATGTCGCCTGCAAAATCCTGCGCGGGGACTTTCGCGAGGTACCCCTCGATGTCCGTCCTGAGGACGTCGGGATTGCCTGGGTAAAAACTGCCGCTTACCGATGGTTCTCTGATCTCGCTCATGAAGCTCCTTATGGCCCGGCGGCTTCTAGTATACCATAATTGTTCGGGCTCAACGACAAAAATCCTGCGAGAATCAGCGATTCCCGGTGCGCTCA
>PLSJ01000001.1 GCA_003165115.1 Syntrophaceae bacterium
AGACAATAAAAAGTATCGGGGCAAGCTCGAAAAACTGGCTGGCGAGGCAAAGGACCGCCGCATTTCCGAAGAGGGGCACCTCAGGGGCGAGCAGGAGCAACTCCCTGCCAACCTGTTGGAGCGGGCGCGCGACTGGTGGAAGCAGTTCGAAGGGTACAGTCTTCCTCTCGCCGAATTGTGAAGGATCAAGGCCGACTTTGCCCTGGGTGCTCAGAACATTTCTCTCGGGTAAGTTCAGACCTTGAGGGGAGAAGGGAAAAAGATGCGAGGAAGTGCCCGCGAGCCTTACCCTGCGAGAGCCGGAGCTTCTTCTTTCTCTTTCAGTAATCCCTCAGTCTTTCTCTGATCGCTGAAATAGCACTTGCGTTCAATACCCTGCTGTGGTACATCAATGTATCATGGGAGTCGAGATTCGATACCGGGGCAGGGCTTATGCTGAACAGGACATACAGGACGTCCGGGAACTCATTGCCCGGTACCCCGGAGAAAGTCGGTTCTTTCTCTCGAAGGCGCTCTGCCGTCTGTGGAACTGGACTCAAACCAACGGGACCCCCAGGGACATGGTCTGCCGGGGACTCATGCTTTTACTCGACCGGGAGGGGCTTATCACGCTTCCCCCGAAAAAGCGGGAGCTTCCGTGGCTTTCCCTCAAACGAGCGGCACCGCCTGAGAGCCCAGTGGACGACACCGCCGTTGCCGGTCCTCTTTCTCCTCTTTTGCCCCTCCATCTTTCCATGGTCCGCCGCACCCCCGAGGAGCGGCGCTATCAAAGCCTCATTCATCAGTATCACTACCTGGGCTATACCCAGCCCGTCGGCGAGCACCTCGAATATGTCGCCTTCTCGGAAGGCAGGCCTATTGCCTGCATAGGCTTCTGCTCGGCCCCCCGCCATATCGGAGCGCGAGACAGATACCTGGGATGGGACAGAGAGGAGCGCATCGCCAACCTCTACAAGATCGCCGTGAATACCCGGTTTCTTATTCTGCCGTGGGTCAGGGTTCCTTATTTAGCCTCACACCTTCTCGGGCAGATTGCAAAGACGATATCCCGCGACTGGGAGCGCGTTTACCGCCATCCCGTCGTATGGCTTGAGACCTTTGTGGACCCGGAGAGGGGATTTACCGGAACCTGTTACAAAGCAGCCAACTGGAAGTACCTGGGACTCACCACCGGCAGGGGTAAGAACGATCAGACCGGCAAACCGAATCGAAGCCTCAAATACGTCTTCGGCTACCCCCTGATCAGAGACTTCAGAAAGGCGCTCTATGGCGTACTGTAAGGCCTGCATCGAAAAAGACCTGAAGATCGAGGAAGCTTCAAGAGACAATAAAAGGCCTTCATGCGCAGCTTCGCTACCGGGAAAGGAAAGAAGAGGAAGGCGCCTTCGGCCTTTCTACTCCGTCATCGAAGATGCCCTTCAAAGAAAATGCCTCTCCCGAAAAGACGAATAAAAAAGGAGGAGCAGTCGTGGGCCATATGGGCCACGGCAGAAAATGCGTGACGGAAGAGGCAGCCGATCTTGTCATCGACAAATATCCGGGCGACATTTGTCCCGAGTGCGGGACCCCTCTCGTTCCACATAAGGAAACGAAGAGGACGGTCATCGATAATGCCCCCATGGAGCCGAAGAACCTACTGTACCGCCTTCACGACAGGGTATGCCCGAACTGCAAGAAGAAGTTCAGCGCCAAGGCTCCCGTCCTCCCCAGAAGTCTTTACGGGAACAACATCACCGCGCAGGTAGCCGTCATGCACTACTTCCACGGCATCCCCATGGGAAGGATATGCGATATGACAGGCATCAACATAGGAAGCCTCGTCGATATCTTTCACCGCTTGGGCAGGTACTTTGCTCCCGCTATGGAAGCATTGAAGAACGCCTATCGGGCAGACCCGGTCAAACATGCCGATGAAACAGGCTGGAGAAACGACGGACAATCGGGCTACGCCTGGCTCTTCTGTACGGTTCTTTTGAGCATCTTCCTTTTCAAAAATACGAGATCGGCGTCTATCCCGAAGAGTATCTTCGGAGAAAAGAACCTGCCGGGCGTCCTTGTGGTAGACCGGTACAACGCCTACAACAAGCTTCCCCTCAAGATACAGTACTGTTATGCTCATCTCCTCCGGGACCTGGAGAAAACAGGAAAGGACTTCCCTGATGAAGGGGAGGTAAAATCTTTTGCGGGCATCCTTATCCCCCTCCTCTCACAGGCCATGCATCTGGGCTCACAGGATATGCCAGACAAAGAGTACTACTGTAAAGCCGCAAAGCTGAAGAAACAGATCNNTATGCAGAAGCCCTGCCAGGCATCTCGGCATCCGGGCATTCCAGGATATCTTTACCACTCATGAGGACCGACTGTTCCACTGGGTGCGCGACCGGCGGGTGCCTGCCGACAACAACCACGCAGAGCGGGACCTGCGACCTACGGTCATTGCGAGAAAGGTCAGCTTCGGATCAAGCTCCGATGCCGGAGCCGAGACGCGCTCGGTCCTCATGTCGATGCTCCACACTCTCAATAAAGGCAGAGGCAAGGAGCCCCTTGAACCGGTCTTCAAGGCCATCCTGGACAAAATCGCAGAAAACCCTGCGGCAGATGTAGCGACGCTGGTACTTCCGAGTCAAACCCAGGTCTGACGGAAGACTGAGGGATTACCTCTTTCATCCTTTTCTTCTTGACATTGCAGAAATAGTTATTATGTTGTTAATAATAATACTTTGTGTACAAAGTAGTTAAGGGCTGCTCCTTCTTGCATAAAGAGGAAGTATGGCCACAATAATTTTCGTGATCCTTTTCTCATCCTGTGCTTTCGGAGATGATCCCGCCTTCGGGCTCGAAACAGAGCGAAGGCGGTAGGGCAGACAGGGGCAGCAACCGCAAAATGACGACGAATTTTATAAGTGAGATCAAAGGGGAAAGGCGCCTGAGTCCCATTCGGGCGTACGATCCTTATGTAGAGGGCTTGCTGCGGTATCTCCAGAGCCAGAGAAGGCAATAAATAAGCCACCTTGCCGCAAGCAGCGGAGTACAGTGAATCCTCCGCCGCAAGTGGCCGGGAATCAACGCGGAGGGATTGAACACGACAGGACTTAGACTTACTTCTGGGGATAGGGAGAAACCGTCCATGGGGGAAAGCGTACAGCTCACAGAAACCCAGGCAGTGCCAAGCAAGGGTGTCGTTACGGGCTTCTGCATGGATGCGCTATGCGCCACCATGATTACAGGGAGATGCTGTGGCATGAGACGGGTGACGACCACTTTTCTGAAACGCCTTTCCCGCGGGCGTGGATAGACGGCAGACAGTATATGCTCCTGTCCTGCGCTTGGACGCATCAGGACACGTGCACCGAGTGCAACAGAAAGGCGCCGAGTATTTACGTGCGCATGAAATGAATTCCAGCGCCGCAAGCAGTGGGGCATTAAGAGCCAAAGACCGGTGAGTCCATAGTTTAAGAGAACGCCAGACAGGAGTATGGTACGGGAAGCGGCACACCATCGGGTTCGCAATGTAGCAGCGGAAAGAAGCAACAAGCATGCTCTGGGCCGTAAGTGTAATGCTCTTCATTTTGTGGCTTTTGGGATTGTTCGGCGGCTACACGATGGGTGGCTTCATTCATGTCCTGCTGGTCATCGCCATCATTCTGGTGATGGTCCGGTTTATTCAGGGACGCAGATGGCTGCGATGATTTGGGCCTTCGCCGGAGAAGGTGCGGTGTCTGGAAAGGAGGTGAACAAGATGGCCAAAGATCCGGTTTGCGGCATGGAAAAGGATGAGAAGAAGGCGCCGGCCAGGTCCCGACATGCGGAGGGAGAAGAAATAAGAAGTTCTTCATGCTGACATTCGATAGGATATTGGGCGGATAGGATTGCAGGTCAGTGGTGTAACTGATCTCACAAGAAAAAAACTAGAAAGGGGGAATACAACATGAGAAGGCACCTGATAATCATTCTTTTGGCTATGGTCGGTCTATTTCTTGGGACGAATGGCTTTGCTCAAGAGAAAAAAGGACCGGGGGCAGGCGACATAGCGAGCAAACAGGCAGAAGGTCAGCAAATTAATGCCTTTATGGTGGAAAAAATCATAGGCTCCAAGGTGATTAATGCGAAAGGGGAGACGTTAGGAAAGATTGGGGATTTAGTCGTCGATATCGATACGGGAAAAATTGTGTACGCTGTCCTTGAATCCGGTGGTTTTTTGGGCATCGGTGATAAGCTCTTTCCCGTCCCTTGGGAATCCCTTGCAGCGCTTCCATCAGAAGGCATATTCTTCCTCAATCAATCAAAAGAACAAATGTCAAAAGCACCTGCTTTTGACAAGAAGAATTTGCCAAACATGGCGGACACGCATTGGGGAGAGGGCGTTTACAAGCATTATGGTGTCCCCGAGTATGGACGACGGGGAGTGATGGGTTATGGTCATGGTTATGGCGGTTACGGATACGGTGGTTATGGCGGCTATAGTGGTCTTGGTGGTTATGGCGGCTATTACGGGTACCCGATGCCTCCTGGTCCAGGGAGAGAAGACCCTTACAAAACGATATTTGACTCTAAGACAATGAAAACTCTCTCAGGACGAGTAATAAAAGTAGACCAGGTTCCCGAACGGGGATTCGGCACGGAAATGCGCTTGACTCTCTTTACTGACAAAAAAGAGGTGCTGCCGGTTCATTTGGGTCCT
Source organism: Syntrophaceae bacterium (assembly GCA_003165115.1). GTDB lineage: Bacteria > Desulfobacterota > Syntrophorhabdia > Syntrophorhabdales > WCHB1-27 > BOG-1155. Next base: position 4,682 of record PLSJ01000001.1, read on the forward strand.
GCCTTCTACATTGCAGGCTCCGAGCAAGCAAAACCTTTTAAAATAGGCGATCAGGTCACCGTGACCGGCTCGCAGGTCACACGTGGTGGTGAGCCCTTCATGCTTGCCACGACGGTGAAGCGAGGAAATGAAGTCTTGCGATTGAGAGACAAGGACGGGACTCCGGAATGGGTTGGATGGAAAAAAACGGGTGATTAGATCGTTACAAAGTCCGATAGACTCAGTGGGGACATTCTTCTTTTCCTTATACTATGCCCCTAATACCCCGGCTGGTAAGTCGGGGTATTAGGGGCATCAACCGGAGATAGGGATTTGTGATATGCTGTACGTCGGTCATGCTCCCCAGTTAGCAGATTCTACCGCTTTTCTTCGCTTTATACTCAATCCAAGTCGACCGGAAGGATCTCTCGTACCCATGCCCTCCATCGATGTGACGACCAGCACAGCCTCAACCCCAAGGAAGCGACCTAATGACATCGCCCCAAAAGGTTATGTTCCTGTTTGACGTGGACAACACCCTGCTGGACAATGACCGCGTGCAGGATGACCTCAGGAACCATCTTGAGCACGAGTTCGGAGTTGAGAGCCGGGACCGGTACTGGGCAATATTTGAAGCGTTGCGCGCAGAACTTGGTTATGCCGACTACCTGGGCGCTTTGCAGCGCTATCGCGTCGAGGACATGTGCGATCCGCGACTGCTTATGATGTCTTCATTCCTCGTGGATTACCCGTTTGCTGACCGGCTCTACCCGGGCGCGCTCGATGCCCTTGAACACGCGTGCACCTGGGGGAAGACGGTCATCCTGTCCGATGGAGACG
>PLSJ01000202.1 GCA_003165115.1 Syntrophaceae bacterium
TGAGCAGGGAGGCGAGCTGGCGCGCCAACTGTATGGGCAGTCTCTGTTTTATGCCGAAGGAAAAGAAGAAGCCCTTCTTTTGTTTTCCCTGGGTAACGGTTTCCTTGAGCGAGACCAGGTAGAGGCCCCTGTTTTTCACTTCGTTTTTCGCGGTTGACTCTCCGTCGGCCTCTATCTGGCCGTGTTCGAGCTTCCCCGTTTTTCCTATTGCGTAATACCTGAAATTCATATGGTTCCTTTATTTCCGGTCCGCTCCACCCCTTTCTCGTAAAGCGGGTCTTTCCGTCATTCTATGGTGACCCGGACGATTTCCGAGACCGTGGTGTCTCCCGCCAGGATCCTGTTGATGCCGTCCTGCCGCAGGGTCACCATCCCGTCCTTTACCGCCTCCGCCTTGATCTCCTCGGAAGACGCCTTCCGCTGGACCATCTGCCTGATGCTGCCGGTCATCGTGAGAAGCTCGAATACGCCGATCCTTCCAAGGTAGCCGGTGTTGAGACACTCGGGGCAGCCTTTGCCCCTGTAGACCACGCGCGCCGCGTCCGCGTCCTGCAGGAGCTGCCTCTCGAACTCGGGGGGCTCGTAAACCTCCCTGCAATGCGGGCATATCCTGCGGACAAGACGCTGCGCCAGGATGGCGGTCACGGAGGACGTGAGCAGGTAGGGCTCTATGCCCATATCGATGAGCCTCGTAAGCGCGCTTGCCGAATCGTTCGTGTGGAGGGTCGAAAAGACCAGGTGGCCGGTGAGGGCCGCCTGCACGGCGATCCTCGCCGTCTCCTCGTCGCGTACCTCTCCCACCATGATCACGTCGGGGTCCTGTCTCAAAAACGACCGGAGGGCCCTGGCAAAATCGAACTGTATCTTCTGGTTGACCTGTATCTGGCCGATGCCGTCCAGGATATACTCCACCGGGTCCTCCACGGTCAATATGTTCTTTTCCGGCGTGTTGATATGCTGGAGCACGGCGTAAAGCGTGGTGGTCTTGCCCGAGCCGGTGGGGCCGGTCACGAGGAAGACCCCCTGGGGCCTGGTGATGAGGGAGACTATCGCCTTTTCGAGGTCCGGGTTCATCCCCACGGAATCGAGGCTTATCAGCGCCCCGCTCCGGTCGAGGAGCCTCATGACGACCTGCTCGCCGTAGGCCGAAGGGATGATCGAGACCCTCACGTCTATATCCTTGTCGTTGGCCCGCACCTTGATCCTCCCGTCCTGGGGGAGTCTCTTCTCGGCCACGTCGAGACCGGCCATAACCTTTATCCTGGATACGATAGCGTTCTGCGCCCGCTTTGGCGGGGTATAGGTGTCATAGAGCAGGCCGTCGATCCTGTAGCGCACCCGCAGGTCTCTTTCGAGAGGCTGGATGTGGATATCGCTTGCCCTGTCCTTTGCGGCGATGGAAAAGAGGAGGTTGACCAGCTTGATGATGGGCGGCTCGTTTGCCGCGTCATCGAGGAGGTCGTGGCCGCTCGGTATTTCCTGGGCGATCTCCGTAAGCGCGCTCTCGCCCAGGTCCTCGACGACGCCTATCACCACTTCCCTTCCCTGTTCTTCCTTGAAGGTGTTCAGGTGTTCGAGGAACTCATGTTTCGGCACCCGCTTCTTCTCGAGGGGCATATTCACGAAAATGCCCAGTATATCCGAGCGCGAAGGGTTCTCGTCCTGGTTGACCACCACGACGAGGGTCGGCGGGTCGCCCTTTATGCCAAGGGGCACGACGCCGTTCTTTTGGAAGAACGAGTGGTGTATCCTCGCTATACGGTTGGGGACAGGCGCCAGCTCTTCTTCACGGGATGCGAGTAATTCCATTATTTTTTTCCTTGCGACTCAAGCAGTTTTTGCTGCTGGGCTTTTTTCTCGTCGCTGATCTGCTGAAGTATCTTGGGGTCGTAGATGATCTTGGGCGTGAGGAAGACGAGGAGGTTCGTTCTGGCGTTGTTCTTGTTGCTGTAGTTAAAAAGGTTGCCCAGGATGGGGATCGACCGGAGCAGCGGTATCCCCTGCTCGGTGTCGGAGCCGGTGTCCTGGATAAGGCCGCTGATGACGATGGTCTGCGAGTCCCTCACGCCGACGGTGGTCTTCGTGGAACGCTTGGTGGTGGTAGGCGCGGGCTGCTGACCGGCGCCGACCGTGGCGAGGGTGCTCGTCACCGCCGTTATCTCGGTGAATATGTTCAGGTACACCAGGCCGTCCTTGTTGATATAGGGCTTCACCTTGAGCTTGACGCCCACGTCCCGGTAGTCGAAGTTGGTGATCGGGTTGCCAGCCGAATCGAGCCTCGTGCTCGTGGTATAGGGGATGTTCGAGCCGACGAGCACCTCCGCCTCCTCGTTGTTCAGGGTGAGGAGTTGGGGCGTCGAGAGCACGTTCGTCTTGTTGTCCGCGGCAAGGGCCTGTACAAAGGACTGGACGCTCGGGAACGATATCCCGCCGATGCTGATGCTTTGCCCCACCACCCCGATATTGAGTCCGGACTTCAGGGCGCCCAGGGCGGTTGCAGGGGTGTTCGATGCGATGCCCGCGGCAAGAGGCACGAGGGCGCCGCCCGTCGTGGCGTCGGTGCTGATAATATTGCCGCCGACGACCTTGTTGCCCTGGTAGGCCCCACCGACGAGCCATTCGACGCCCAGCGTCTGTGTCTTGCTGACCGACATTTCGATGATCGCCGCCTCTACGAGTACCTGGGGCCTGAACGTGTCGATCTCGTCCACGATGCGCCTGATCTCTTTCATGTCTTCCGGGGGCGCGCTGATGAGCAGCGAGTTCGACGCGGCGTAGGAAGTGACGAAGATCTTCTCTTTCGGGGTTGCCGCCTTTTTCCCTTCCGCGAGCAGGGCCTGCAATGCCTTCGCGAGGTCGGCCGCACTCGTGTGCTGCACGTTATAGACCTCGATCCCGGAGAGCTGCCGCGAAACAGGGACATCGACCTGGGTGATCAGGTCCTTGAGTCTTTGGAGGTTCGCGGCGGTGTCGATCATGATCAGGGAGTTCGCCGTGGGGACGCTCACCAGGTAGGCGTCGCGCGACATGAGCGGGCGCAAAATGCCCACCATGGCATTGGAATCGGTGAATGCCAGCGGATAGACCACGGTCGTGATCCTCTCCTCGGAGGGCAGCTCCGCGAGCGCGGCCTTGTCCAGCGTCTGCACCGCCATACCCTTCGCATCCGCCGACCTGACAATCTTGTATGCCTCGGGCGTCCTTATCACGGTAAAGCCGAAGTAATTGAGGACACTCTCGAAAACCCTGAATACCTCTTCCTTTGTGAGGCTTTTCGGCGAGAGCACGGTAACCCTGCCCTTGACGACAGCCTCGTCATAGATGAAATTCNNTATATATTGTCGAACTGCATCTGGACGAGACCCCCCTGCTCGGGCCTGGATCCTTGCGGCTCGCGGCCGGGCGTGTGCATCCTGGGAGGAGGTGGGGGGGGTTGGGGTGCAACGACGGGACCCGGCTGCTCCTGGGGTGCCGCCTCAGGTGCTTCCGGCGCCGGGGCCTGTGCAACCACTACTACCCCTTCCGGCAGTCCCGCAAAGGCAGGGACGTCGGCTGCCCGGGCCCGGAGGGCAAAAGCGAGGATAATGATTGCGATAAGAGGGCAGAGCAACAAGAGCGCCGGCTTTGTATGCAACAATGAATTCGCCTCCCGCCTATCTTATTTGGTAACGGAGCGTCTCGGGTTTTCCTCCCCGCAGGACCGTGATCTCAAAATCGGTGGCATTCTTCAATGAGTCATAAACCGTGCTCATGTCTTCACCCGAGCCTATTTTGTGGCCGTTCACTACCTGAAGGGTATCGTCGGGGGCGATGCCCATCTTTTGCGCGATGCTTCCTTTGTCGACAGCGACGACCTTTACCCCCTCGGGGGAAGGCTTGACCGCCACCGAAGACATAATCATAGTATTATCCGACTTCAGCCGTTCTGCCAGAGATTTCGAGATCCTGGTGACCGCTCCCTCTCTCTTTATGTCTTTCTCCACGTTGATCTTGCCGGCAGCCGGTTTCGCTGATGGTCGTTCCGCGGTCATCCGTGGGGCCTGAGACCGCTCGTAGGCGGACGAGAAAAGCTTTAGGACGATCGCGAATTCCGCTTTTTCGATCCTTACCGAGTCCTTCCTGATCTCTTTGACGGTGAGACCTCTTTCGATGACGTCTCCCGCCTCGTAGACCCATACGCCTTTTGGCCCGCCCAGGTCTATGACCGCGTAGTTATCCCGTTTCCGCGGACTCAGCATCACCCCTTTGAGCGCCATGGTCTTGACGATGGCGGTCAAAGCCTCTTCCTCGATCTCCTTTTCCGACTTCGGCTTGGGTATTTCTACCTGAAGCTTCGCGCGGAAAAGGTTCCTTTCGGTGATGGCCTTGTAATCGGGTTCCGCGAGGGCGGCGAGTGGTCCGGGCGCAGGCGCCTTAGGCGCCGACATCGCTTTCGCCGGCGGATTGTCCGGCACCTTGAGGAATGAGGCATTGACGGCTATCAGCACGATAACGGCCGCAACCACGCCCGTTATGGTCGATATGCCGATGATGATGAGCTTCGTTTTCTCGTATTGCATTGCTTCCCGTAGCCTTTGATTTTCCGAGACCTTATGTCATCTTCCGATGCTCTGCCCTCGCGCCTGCCTCACCCACGCCACTCATCGGATGAATACACCGGAGTTTCGAAAGACAGCCTTTCATTTCCGGCAGTGCGGTAAAATAAACCTATAGGTTTCTCTTTAGTGCCTATAGTATCACCATCCCCTGGACTTTGTCAAACAGCGGCGGGACCCTGGTACCGGGGCCGAAAACGGCCCACCGCCCCGCTTTTTTTCCTTCTTGTGAGAGGTCTCACGGGACTCGTCGAACCTATCGGGACATACTCTTCCTATACTGTATGCTATCGTTGGCGCTTCTGCACCCCTCACGGAGATCATTATGGGGCTTTGGTCCCGGCAGGGGTCCCGGCCTCCGGCGCGGATATGGCGACAACCGGCGCCGCCTGGCTTCCGCTCACCGTAAGCGTGCCTTTCCCCTGCATGGGGAAAGACTTCGAGAGCACCTGGTACGAGAGCTTCATGTCGATGCCATGATCGGGATCTCCCGACTGCACCATACCAGAGCCCGAGAGCGCGATCACGTCGCTCGCAAGCGCAAGCTTCCTGATGCTGAGCCTTGGCCCGTCTATCTTCCCCTCGACGACGATCTCCTTGTAAGGGATGATCAGCCGCGGCAGGTTCTTCACCTGAAGGCCCTTAATCTCACCGTCCCTGATGTTGAGCCGGAAAACGCCGGTCTCTTTGTCGGGCCTGCCGATGGGCGCCTCCTTCCTTACCATCCCGTCGAGGGTGCCGCTCATGCCGTTGAACCAGGGGATGGCGCCTTCAGGACACTTACCGATATTCACGCTATCGAACTTGAGGGATATGTTCGGATCGGTCTGACCCATGAAGGAGATCCCTTCCACGGTGCACCGGAGTGTCCCTCCGTAGAGGGCGGCCTTCGAGTAAATGGTGACTTTTCCCTTTAACAGCGAGAAGGGGTTCCAGAAGATATCGACGTTCGACAATTCGAAGGGCGCCGTTTGTCCCGCGCTCGCGTCGGGCCGGAAGAGGATCCTCGATGCCTTGATCCCCATCACCTTCATGGTCACGCCTTCCATGGAGACGGCGGCCCTGCCGTTGCCCACCACGTTTTGCAGGGCTACCTTGAGTGCCTTCTGATAAGGGAAAAACAGGTAGACGACGAGCACCATGACGAGCACGCCCCACCCCACGGCGCCTAAGAGGAAGAGGGCTTTTCGGTTACCCATTGGAACGCCTTTCCATGACGGTTGCCTGCATATCCAGGGACGTGGGGTTCGCCGCGGGCACGGAGAGCCGTAATTTGCCCACGTACAGGCCGATGTTTTCCGCGGACTTGACAAAGGAGATAATTTCTCCCAGCGGCGCGCCCGTCACTTTCACGTCCACGGCCATACGCTGTCCCCCCTTCTCTTCCTTGGTGGGTGCGGGCTGCATCGCGGTGAGTGTGCCGCCCATGAAGTTCTTTGCGACCATCTCTTCCACAAGGCCGAGGGAAATGGCGCGGCTTTCGGTCTTTTTCGATACGGCCTTCTCGAGGGCGCGCTTCTGCGATTCATACACGTCCTTGAGCTGAAGCACTTCGGCGTAATCCTTTTGCTTCGACTCTATCTTCTTTTGGAGAAGGCGTGCGTCTTCGCTCAGGCAGTATGCGTAAATCGTCGAAATGGCGAAAATGGCCGTAAAGGCGAGGGCATAGACACTGTGCGGGATAACGGGAAAGTTGTCGAAAATTTTCATAGCTTACCCTTTAGTTTGAATTTCACCTGCTTACCGGCGGCAAGGTCGAGGTTCTGCATCTCCACCTGGGATACGCCTTTCATCCCTTCGAGGGCTGTCTTGACCTTTTCAGCCGACGCAAAGGAGGTAGTGGTGCCGGAGACGGTAAACTCCTTGTCATCGGAGGCGAATTCGTTGAGCTTGACGTCGAGGTCGGGTCCTATCCTGCTGCTGACCTCATTCAATATGGAGAGAGGGCTCGTTCCGGAGGCCACCGAACCCGGTTCCTTTTCCAGCAGCCTGGTCTTTTCCCTGAACATCCTGACCGGGTCCTTTATCGGAGGAGATTTGGGGAAGGAGAGGCGGTAGATCCGGTTGGGCTCGGAGACGAGGTACTGGTAAGTCCGCTCCTTGAGGTAATAATCGAGAAAGAAGAGACCCGCCACAAGGAGGCCGCACCCGGCGAGGGCGGCGGAGAGGTAGAGGGCTGTCTTTGTGGACAGAAAGAGGTAGCTGCTCCCGCTCCCCGTGAGGTTGAGCTGGCCCTTGGGCTTGAGTGAAAGGAGGGCGGTGCCGATGGCCGGCCACAGCCATTCGGGGGCTTCTTCATTCTTGAGTATCTTCTTCAGGGACGGCATTTCGATGCTTATGTGGAACATCTTTTCGATGTCCTGCTTCTGCTGCGCCGCATCGGCGCCGTCGCTCACCATTATATAAGCGCGGGGACCATGCGGCTGCCCGCCGGTTATCTCGGCCATGGCGTCCCGCAAGGAATCCGATTGCGGCGAGTAGAAAAATTGCCTGAGATAACTGAGATTGTTCTCCTCGAAGCCCATGATCACCATTGCGTTNNCGTCGTCGTTTCTGTGGAGAAAGACGAAATCTTCCTGGTAGATCACGTTGAGCCATCTGAGGGCGTGGAGGACCGCGACGCTCTGCACGGTGGTGATCCTGAGGTGTTTCTCGGCGCTCAGCTCTTCCGAAAGCGATCTGGGAATCGCTGCCGCCAGCACGTTCCCTTTCGTCGTCTCCACAAAATCTATCGTCAGGTCTTCCGCGGAGAGAGGCATTCTCTCTTCGAGCTCGGCGCCGAGCACAAGTCTGATCTTCCGTTTGTCGGAGAAGGGGAAAGCCAGGTTGAACAGGTACGCCGAGCCGTTTTCGACCGCGGCGCCGTAGCCGTCTTCTTTCACGACCTCTCTCAGCTCGTCGAGGCTTCCCTCCCCGAGGATGTGCAGGTCCGTTATCTCTTTTTCCCTGACGGCGAGGGTTACTCCATGCCAATTTCCGTTCTGCTGGATAATGGCCGCTCCTTTTCTTCTCAAAACTCCCTCCAGGAAATGGTTGTGACGGTTGTGCCGTCTCTCTTCAAAAGAGCCTCCACATTTTTTACCACATTGCCGATAGTATACTTGCTTTTGACCGTAAAGTAAGCAGAGTTCACCTTGACGAGGGGCGCCACCGCGCCTGCCTGGTCCTGCCCTATCTTGACGGCCGACGCCATATCTTTTACGTCCTTGAGGTCGTGTCCGTCGCGGTAGCGGACGAAGTCCTGTATGTCACTTTGACCCAACGGCTGGGCAAGAGTGCTCGTCTTGGTGCCGAGAACGGCGTACAGGACCTGGATCGCGGCCGTGTTGAGGTTCACCTTGCCGTCCGTGGGGGCAATCGTCAGGTAACTTCTCAGGTTCTTGTCATTGAGCAGCTCCTTGTCGAACCCCTTGACGAGAAGGAGCTCGTCCAAAGAATCGAGGGGGCCGTTCTTGCAGCGATATCCCCGTTGCTTATAATAGTCGTCCTCGGCGCCCTCGGTCCCTGTCGTGTCGTTGTCGGGGTCGAGCCAGTCGATCAGGGCATCGACGATCTCCGGCTTGCCGCCCAGTTGGGAAATGAGGCTCCTGAGCCGGGTGTCAAAGTCCTTGTCCACCTGATACGTCACGGCGATCTCCGTTCCCGCGCCGCCCGTTTTGCCCGCGCCGGGGGCAGCGGTGCCCGCGGGCGTTGTGCCGCCCGCGGCGGGAGTGGTACCCGAAGGTATTGCGCCGCCCGCGGCAGGGGCGGCGGTATTGGCAGCAGATGCCGCGCCGCCGGCGGCATTCGTGCCTGCCGCCGTCTGGCTGGGTTTGACGGCGACCACGAGGTTATTGATCGGGATTTTGCCGTCTTCGTCCACGACCACCACGGTGAGGATGCCGTCGCCGAGCGCCAGAGACGGAAAAGCGGCCGCCCATTTATCCGTTTTCGCATCATAGTTGGGATCGTCCGCTTTCAGGATGCCTTTGGCCCCCTCGACCCCCGACCGGGAGAGGCGAAGCGCCTGAACGGAATTCCGGAAATTATCGGCCTGGGTGAGGTTAAGCTGCACCTTTGCATTAAAGGCCAGAATGAGCGGGAAGAGCACCGCGATCACGAGAAGGATGGTGACGAGTATGAAACCTTTCTCGCCGGTATCATTGGCTCGCATTCTGACCGCCCTGACCCGTACCCGTAACGGTGCCGGCACTCGTACCCGTACCTGCAACGGTACCCGCGCTCGTACCGGTGGCACCCGCCGTCGTGCCCGTGCCCGCCGTACCCGCACTCGTGCTCGGGTCACCCAGACTCTGAATGGACTCCTCTGCCACGAACCTCCTGATCTTCCCCTTTGCATCGGAGATGTCGATCGTGACCCTTATCTGCGTCGGCATCTGTCCGGTCACCCCTGAATCCCAGGTTTGGAGCCAGGTGGAGCCATTATAGAACTCGACGAGAAACCCGGTTATTATTGTCGATACCTCGAAGGCTTTCGGGAGGTAATCGGCGGGGCTTTTGTCGAGGGGATCACTCAAGTCCGTCGATTCTCTCCTCACGAGGGTCTTTTCACCCTTGTCGGACAGGATAAGCGCGTAGCCTACCCTCCGCAGCCTTTGAGGCTCCGTCCCGGACAAAGCGTCGGTAACGAACTCCACTTCCCCGAACGAGCTATTCTGGATCACGGTGTTTTTGCCCAGGAGGGCGTATCGGGCGGGACTGATGGAGCGAACGTCCCTCTTGATCAATTCCGAGAGCGTCCTGCCCGTATCCATGGCGTCCTGGTTCTCTGTAGCCGCATCGATAGACCGGTTTATGGAAAAGTAGGTCCAATAGACTATGGTGAGAAGAAGGGCCGACAGTGCGACAGCAAGGACGACTTCGACCAGCGTAAAGGCCCCGGCCATGCCGGTCTTGCGCGGCAACACCGCATCCATCGCACCGCCCTTCATAGGCAGACTTGCTTCTCCTTGCATTATAGTACGGCCCGCCCTCATCTACCTGCCTTTTTCGATGGCAACGTAGTCGCCGAACTTTATGCGATATTTTTCCACAAACCCCTGGCTCACTTCGATCGCGTGCCGCGCGTTTACGCGGGAGGTATAGACGGGGCACGCGCCGGGGTCCTCTCCGGCGCAGGGCGCCATATTTTGCATATCGACGATCTTCAGGCCGTCGTCGAGAAAAATAACGGTCAGCGGTATTCGGGTATGATACATCCAGAAGGTCAGGCGCGTGGAGTCGCGGAAAGAGAACATCATGGCCTCCAGCTCACCCATCGACGTCCTGTACATGAGCCCTTTGGATCTTTCCGCCGCCGTTTCGGCCATCTCCGCCGCCACCGACACCCCTGACGGCATAAACGTCACCTTTCGCCTGACCGCTGCCGTCTGTGCGGCGGACAAGTGAGCCGAAAAGAAGAAGAGCGCCGTCGCCATGACAATCGGCCGCCGCCAGGCTTTTATTCGGGACCGGATGTGGTCCTTTTGTCTCATCGTGTTCCCCCCTGTGCCAGAAAAGTCCCCTTTACGCAGGCTTCAGGGCCAAGTATACCATCTAAGGCCGGTCCGATAAAGGGCACCGGCGCGTGCGGCCCCCTCGGCGCACCGCCACAAAGCCCGTGCGGTCCTCATCAGGCGCCGTCCGCAGGAACAGGCTGGATTTCGCTCGCTCAACATGGGCTGTTCTCATGATGCAGTCTCCTGGGATGTGCCAACCGGTCCGCCGTGCAGGGCTTAAATATACTTTCTTATGCAAACTAAAGTCAAGTACGGGGAAGGACGGCCGGGTCTTGCCCCGGCCGGTGAGCCTCCTTGATTTCCGGGGGCAGTGACACTAGGTTTAAGCAGGATGGGAAGGCAGCGGCATAAGGTGGAGGCGCATCGAATCGGGTAAGGAATGTGACATATGGGCAAGGAGCGGCAAGACTCCAAAGAGTATGTGTCAAACCCCGGACTCTACCGTATTCTGGCGACGAGCATATCGATTTTCGATTCTGCGGTCACCCTGCTGGGAGAGCCGTCGGCGTGCGGGGTAAGCTTGCCCGGCCCCGCCCAGATCGCATGTATGAGGTACATCTTGTATGGCCTCGGGATCGGGGAAGATGCACAGGATTTCTTCTCATAAAGTGTGCAGGCAGGAGCGGGCGGTCATGTCTCCCTGTACGAGATTCGTCTTGCGGGAAGAGACAACATCTTGTGCCGCAAGACGGGGACGTTTTAAGGACAGACGGACCGTTTTCGGACAAATGGCGGAATCTTCGGTGAGTCATGGCAATCCACCGGGCAGCCTGCACGCGTTTCTTTGGCACGGTTTTTGTAAAGAAATCTGACAGTAAGAGGCACATATGGAAAAAAGAAGAATAATGAACGTGCTCCTTTATTCGACCGGTGAGGCGGGCGAACGGCTTCAGGAAATGGTCCAGAATCTGGTGCCGCAGGACAAACTCGAGATATACAAGACATTCGAGGGCTTTTCCGAGAGGCTGCGGAAGCCGATGGACGATATACCTGTCGCCGTGATCCTGGCTGCGAGCGAGGACGACCTTTTGACCATCCTTTCCATCAGCCATTTATTGTACGACGTCCGTTTTATCCTGATTCTCCCCGACAGGGATGATCCTACGGTCGCGATCGGTCACAGCTTGAGGCCGCGCTTTCTCGGTTATAAGGACAGTGATTTCAGAGAAGTCACGGCTGTATTGGGCAAAATGATCGGCGGGTTCTATTATAGCCGGAAGGCCAAGGACCCGGCCGCCGCTCACATCTACCCGGTACGAAACATGATGGGACATCAGCCGCATTACAAGAAATTCGCGTCGTAAGAGGGCATGTCGTCGCGCAGATAGAAGCCGGAAACCGCAGGGTGAGGCTATGGAGCAACGGGAAACCATGGAAAGGAAGGCGGTGGAGTGTCTTCTTTATTCCATAATCTTGAAAGAGCTTGAAAGAAGAATAACGAAGGGAACGTCTCGGAAAGGATCGGAATGGTTCGGAGGTTTTAATGAAGAAAGGAAACAGAGACACAGATCAGCTTAAGAAACAATTGCTCGATGTGTACACCACCGTAGTGAAAAGGGCCGCCGCGAGCCTGCAGCAGGACGAGGGCGGCTTGGAAAAGAGCGCCGGGAGGGCCGGCCGTTGGCGCAACATGAAGATGGCGGCCCGCGCGACAAGAGACCGTCTTGCTCGCTGCATCTCGCAGGTCCTCGCCTCGGTCACGGGGTACTGGAGTCCTGTGCAGGTAGACGGAAAAGAGTTTATGAGGTCTTACGTGCGCAGGACCCTCGCCTCGTCCGAGAGGGCCGCCCTCCTGACGCGGAGGCTCATTGCCTTAAACAGGAACCAGTTGGTCAGACCGAGGCCGGTCGTCATTCACGAAATCCTGAGAAGGGCGGAAAGCCGCTAACGGGGTCATGGAAAACAGTTGAGTCATGGACGGGTGCGGCCTCGACCAGGGGCATAAGCGAGGTGGATGAAAGGAAGCATACACGTGGGCCTGGGGCATCAGCCGGAGGGGAAAAGATGAAAAGGACGAAACAAACGGTTCTTCCGTTGATCGCGGTTCTCTTGTTCTCTCTCTATGCATGCTGCCCGAGGCAATACGCAAGAGAGCCGGCCCCTCCGCCTGCCTACGGAATGAGCGGGGTCGATGCGAGGCTATCCGCGATGGCCGCCGATATTGGCGCGGCGCGCAAAGAGTCCAGCGAGGCGAAGATGATGGCCGCCGACGCGCAAAAAAATGCACAGCAGGCGCTCCAGCTTGCGCAGGGCTCATCGACGGACGCCAAGGCGGCAGCCGAGAGGGCGGAAGCCGCGGCGGTGAGGGCAGAGGCGGCCGCGACCAGGGCGGAAGAAGCCGCGACGAGGGCGGCCAAGGCCTTTGAATTAGGACAAAAGAAATAACACGGCCCTCATCGGGTCCTTCCGGTAACGTCTACAGGGATACCGTCTCTCACCTCGAGGGCGGTGTCCACCTTTTCCATGCTTACCTGCCCGGCGAGCCGCTTACTTTTCAGGAGCCGATGTGCCTCCTGCCTGTAATCGCCCAGGAAATCGTCGTCGTCATGCACCTCCACGTATATCCTCCCGTGTCGCTTTCCGATCTTTACGGGCTGGCGGATAATCGTCACCTTTGCGCCCCTGGGCGCCATTCCGAAGAGGACCAGGATATCTTCGGGATAAAGGTGGATGCAGCCGTGGCTCACCTTTCTCCCCACGCCGAAAGGGCGGTTCGTGCCATGGATGAGCACAGGACCCGACGAGAGGCGAAGCGCGTGGGTGCCAAGCGGGTTGTCGCGCCCCGGCGGGACGACGCGGGGGAGGGACGGACGCTCGGCGAGAATGGAAGGGGGAGGCCGCCATCGGGGGTGCTCCAGCTTATCGGTTACCCTGTAGCTTCCGAGCGGTGTCCTGCGGCCTTCATCGCCGATGCCTATGGGAAAGGTGGCGACGAAACGCGAGCGGCCGGCCATAAAGAAGTAATAGAGGCGGAACTCCGACAGGTTGACGACTATGCCTGCCGCGCCTCTTGTGTCCGGCAGGACCCATTGGGCAGGTATGGTGATCAGCGTCGCCCGTCCGGGCACAAACGGGTCGAGCCCCGGGTTGGCCCCGGTAATTGCATTGTAGCCTAGGTGGAACGTCCTCGCGATCTCGATGAGCGACTCGTTTTCTCCGGCCTGGTAAGTCCCGACGTGTCCGACCGTGTCGTTCTCCGCGTCATAGGGGAATACATCCGCCGAGGCGGTGGCGACACCGAAGAAAAACAGGATGATGACGAGGGAAAAGAGGATTTTGGCGGCTCTCGTATTACTCGTCGTCCGGAAACTCCGGTAGCTGCCGGGTTATTCTCCCACAAGCGGCCGCGGGGACGCACGTTCCAGGGCACATCCGTATCTGGAAGCACGCCTGCGGAGATATCCCGGCGAGAGGCGGCCGGTATTACCTGTAACCCCGGTCCTGCCTTGGCTTTTGAGGCTTCGCTTCCTCGATCCTCAAGGCCCTCCCTTTGAAATCGGACCCGTTAAGCGCCTTTTGCGCCTTTTCCGCGTCCTCGGGGTTGGACATCTCAAGGAAGCCGAATCCTTTACCCTCGATCACGTTCGCCTGCTTTACCTCGCCGTACTGAGAAAACAACTCCTTCAATTCCTCGTTCGTCACCGCGTAGCTCAGGTTGCCCACATACAGCTTGCTGCCGTCCATGCTCGCTCCTCCCTGATGTAGTGTTTTGTCTTTCTCTTAATTGTGTGGATCATACGGGCGCAGTTTCGTCATCGCCGGGCACGTTTCCCCCATGAAAAGTACATACCGCACGCCTTTCCCAAAAAAATTATAAGTCCGGTATTCAACGATATCAAGGCCGGAAAAAAATCACCGGTCGGGAAGTCCCCCCGCGTCTTGCGAAGAAACATGAAACGGCTCATCCGCGCGTGCGTGTTCACCATACTGCTTGACGCTGGGCCGTAATTCTTCTATATTAGACTAGCGGCGGCCAAGGTCTTTCACAGGGTGACGGGTTTTCCGGCGCGTTTTTTTTCGATGTCTTTCCCAACGGGTAAGGAGATAAGGGAATGGGTCATA
>PLSJ01000245.1 GCA_003165115.1 Syntrophaceae bacterium
TCAAGGGTTTCCGGATGGGCACTAGTTAGATAGTTTCCAAATGCGTTTGCCCTGGGTCCGGGGCGAAAAGACTTGATTATTTGGCAAAACGTAATAGAATAATACTCTTATGGATTTGAAGACCTTAAGAGGAAATTCGAGCCAATTTTCACGTTATCTGACGATAGAAAAGGATGTATCGCCTCACACGTTAAGGGCCTACGAGGGGGACATCGGGGGGTTTTTGCGCTTTCTGGAGGCGAACGGGCACGACGAGGTCGACTTATCGGCGATCAGGGCGTACGTTGCCTCAATTTACGGAGGCTTGCGGAAGTCGTCCCTCTCAAGGAAGATATCGTCCATCAAGGTGTTCTTTAAATTCCTGAAGAAGAAAGGGCTCGTCGCTGACAACCCGGCCGCTCTCATACGGAGCCCGAGGGCCGAGAAGCGCCTGCCCAAGTTCTACACGGTCGACGAAATGTTCCACTTCCTCGACACCCTGCCGGACAATACCTGGATCGCCTTGCGGAACAGGGCGATATTCGAATTGATCTATTCGACGGGAACGCGCGCCCAGGAGACCCTCGATTTGAATATCGCGCACGTCCATCTCGATGGATTGTGGGTGCTCGTCAAGGGCAAAGGCGGGAAAGAACGGGTGCTTCCCTTCGGGGAGAAGGCCCGGGAGGCGCTGCAAAAGTATCTGGAGGCGGCACGGAGGAAGCGAAATGCGGCCACGCAGGCCCTGTTCGTGAACAGATCGGGAGAAAGGCTCAGCTACAGGGGCCTGCTGAAGGTAATGAAGAAACATCAACTGAGCGCGAGCCTTTTCAAGGACCTCGCCCTCCATGGGGTCAGGCACTCCTTTGCGACACATATGCTGAACGGGGGCGCGGACCTGCGGTCCATTCAGGAGCTGCTCGGCCATTCAAAGCTTTCCACCACTCAGAAATATACACATATCTCCATGGACAAAATCATGGAGATATACGACAAGGCCCACCCGAGAAGGTAAAATGAAAAGCACGACAGTTATATGCGTCAGACAAAAAAACAGGGTCGTATTTGCCGGGGACGGGCAGGTCACTTTCCAGAACACCGTCCTGAAGCATACGGCGAAAAAGGTGCGGAAGCTCTACCAGGACAGATGTCTCGCGGGCTTCGCCGGGGCGACGGCCGATGCGTTTACCCTTTTCGAGCGCTTCGAAAAGAAGCTCGAACAGTACAACGGCAACATTACGAGGGCCTCTGTCGAGCTGGCAAAAGACTGGAGGACCGACCGTCTGCTGCGGCGGCTGGAGGCGCTCCTCCTTGTCGCGGACGAAGAGCACACGTTTATCCTGTCGGGGACGGGCGATGTGATCGAGCCCGACGGCGGCGTTGCCGCCATCGGCTCGGGCGGCCCGTATGCGGAAGCGGCCGCGAAGGCGCTCGTGAAGCATACCGATTTATCCGCCGTCGAGATCGCCAGGGAAGCGATGCTTATCGCGTCCGAGATATGCATTTATACGAATGACAGGATCACCATAGAGGAGCTATAGATGAGGACAATGATCCCCCGGGCCATTCTGGAGGAGCTGGACAGGTACATCATCGGCCAGAATAAGGCGAAAAGGGCCGTGGCCATCGCGCTTCGCAACCGGTGGAGGCGGCAACAGATCCCCGAGGCGCTCCGGGACGAGATTGCGCCGAAGAACATTATCATGATCGGGCCCACGGGCGTGGGCAAGACGGAGATCGCGCGGCGTCTGGCAAAGCTCGCCAACGCGCCGTTCCTGAAGATTGAGGCGACGAAGTTCACGGAAGTGGGCTATGTGGGAAGGGACGTGGAGTCGATGATCCGGGACCTTACCGAGCTCTCCGTGAACATGGTGAAGAAGGAGGAGCAGGAGCGGGTCGTGGAGAAGGCGAAGGAGATGGCCGAAGAGCGCGTGCTCGACCTGCTCGTTTCACCCAGGAAAGCCGCGGCGCGAGCCGGAGAGGACCAGTCCTACGACCTCACGAGGGAGAAGATGAGGGGTTTCTTCAAGGAAGGGAAGCTGAACGAGAAGCTCGTGGAGATCGAGGTGCCCGAGCGGACGCTCCCCATCATCGAGATATTCTCGTCCCAGGGCATGGAAGAGATGGATATGCAGCTCAGGGACATGTTCGGGAATATGATGCCCAAGAAGACGAAGAAACGGAAAGTCAGGATAGGCGAGGCCTATGACTACCTGATCCAGGAGGAATCGAAGAAGCTGATCGACATGGACAAGGTCATGACCGAGGCCCTTTACAGGGTGGAGCAGGCCGGGATCATATTCCTCGACGAGATCGACAAGATCGCGAGCCGGGACCAGACCCACGGCCCCGATGTCTCCAGGGAAGGGGTCCAAAGGGACATCCTCCCCATCGTCGAGGGCACGACCGTCACCACCAAGTATGGGATGGTAAAGACCGACCACATCCTCTTCATCGCCGCGGGCGCCTTCCATATGTCCAAGCCTTCGGACCTGATACCGGAGCTTCAGGGGAGGTTCCCCATCAGGGTCGAGCTTGGCCCGCTGAAGAAGGAAGAGTTTGTCAGGATCCTTACCGAGCCGGAGAACGCCTTGATAAAGCAGTACAAGGCCCTCCTCGCCACCGAAGGCATAGAGCTCGAATTCGGTGATGACGGCATTTCCGAGATCGCCGGTATCGCGCAAGCCATCAATGAGATGACAGAGGACATCGGCGCGAGGAGGCTTTACACGGTCATGGAGAAGCTCCTCGACGACGTCTCCTTCGACGCCCCCGAGATGAAGGAGAAGAGGGTGGCGATCACGAGGGAGTACGTGCGGGAAAGACTGGCGGAATTCCTCGAGAAAGAGGACCTGAGCAGGTACATACTGTGATGGAGAAGATAGAAGTCCTGCTCGAGGCCTTTCCGTATATAAAGAAATTTTCGGGCTGTACCTTCGTCGTGAAGTACGGCGGGGCGGCGATGGAGGAAGAGCGGCTGAAGAAAGAGTTCGCCCGCGACGTGGTGCTCCTCAAGTACGTCGGCGTAAACCCGGTCATCGTCCATGGCGGCGGTCCCCAGATAGAGAGGATGCTCACGAGGCTGGGCATTCCGACGCGCTTTGTGGAGGGTCTGCGGGTAACCGACGCAGAGACCCTCGACGTCGTCGAGATGGTCCTCTCGGGCGCCATCAACAAGGCGATCGTGCAGGCGATCCACAATGCGGGCGGACAGGCCATCGGCTTATCGGGGAAAGACGGGAAGCTCATCGTGGCAGAGCGGGTCAAGGGCAAGGATATCGGTTTCGTCGGCGACGTTGTCGGGGTGAACGGGAAGATATTGAAGGATATGTGCGATTCCGGCTATATCCCCGTCATCGCGCCGCTGGCGGCCGGCGTGGATGGGACGACGTACAACGTGAACGCCGATACGGCGGCCGGGAGCGTCGCTGGTGCGCTGAGCGCGGAAAAACTGATCCTTCTGACCGATGTCCCCGGCGTCCTTGATGCCAATTTGAAGCCCATTTCGTCAATGAGCACGGAGGAGGCCGGAATCCTGGTGAAGAGCGATACGGTGAGGGGGGGCATGATCCCCAAGATCACGTGCTGTCTCGATGCGCTCCGCGCCGGGGTGAAGAAGGGTCACATCATCGACGGCCGCATTCCCCACGCGCTGCTTCTTGAGGTATTCACTGACCTGGGCATCGGTACACAGATTTCGGGAGAATAGCATGAGCATCCAGCAGGAATGGATCGACAAAGGGAACAAGTATCTGGCGAATACGTACAAAAGGTTCCCCATAGGCATTGCCAAAGGGGAAGGCTGCTGGCTCTGGGACATGACCGGCAGGCGCTATCTCGACTTTCTCTCCGGCATCGCCGTCTGCAACCTCGGCCACGCGAACAAAAGCGTCGTCGAGGCCCTGGCGACGCAGGCGCGTAAGCTCCTCCACATATCGAACCTCTTCTACACGGAGGCCCAGGTCAGGGCCGCCGAATTGCTCGTCGAGCATTCCTTCGGCGACAAGGTCTTTTTTTGCAACAGCGGGGCCGAGGCCAACGAGGCGGCGATCAAGCTGGNNGATGGGAGATCATCGCCATGGAGAATTCATTCCATGGGAGGACCATCGCGACCCTGTCGGCGACGGGCCAGAGGAAGTTCCAGGTCGGCTTCGAGCCCATGGTCGAAGGCTTTACGTTTGTGCCGTTCAACGACATGGATGCGCTGGAGGGTGCGGTGTCGGAGCGGACGTGCGCGGTGCTGCTTGAGCCCATCCAGTCGGAAGGCGGCGTTTTTGTCGCGGACAAAGCATACATGACAAAGCTGAGGGAGATGACGAAGGCCCGCGACATCCTGCTGATGCTGGACGAAGTGCAGACGGGCATGGGCAGGACGGGAAAGCTCTTCGGTTATGAGCACTACGGGATAGAACCGGACGTCATGAGCCTGGCGAAGGCGTTGGGAAGCGGGTTCCCGGTGGGCGCCATCGTCGCGAAGGACCGGGTAATGGACGCCTTCGAGCCGGGCACGCACGCCGCGACCTTCGGTGGAAATCCGCTCGCGTCGGCGGCGGTGGCGGCGACCATCAACGCGATCCTGGATGAGGGCATCGTCGCGAAATGCGCGGACATTGGCGCCTACCTCGGAAAAGGGCTCGCGGCATTAAAGCAAAAATTTCCCTTCATCATCGACGTGAGGGGCATGGGCCTGCTTCTCGGAATAGAATTCTCGATGGACGTGGGCCCCATCGTGCAGGATTTCCTCGCCGAGGGCGTTATCCTTTACGCGTCGAAAGGAAATGTCGTGAGGCTGCTCCCGCCCCTGATCATAGGGAAGGAGGAGGTCGATATCTTCCTCGAGATAGCACACAAGATTTTCGAGAGGCAGAACGCCCGATGAAAAAGGATTTCACGAGGCTCCTCGACATAACGCGGGAGGAGTGCGCCTACCTCCTGGAGCGCGCCCTTTTCATGAAAGAGGCGCGCCTGACGCATAAGGCGTACAAGCCGCTTCAGGACCGGACACTGGCGATGATCTTCGAGAAGGCCTCGACGAGGACGAGGATATCCTTCGAGGTCGCGATGAAAGAGCTGGGCGGGCATGCCATCTTCCTCAGCCAGTCCGATACCCAGATGGGCAGGGGGGAGCCTATCCGCGATACGGCGCGCGTGCTTTCCAGATACGTGCACGCCCTGATGATCCGGACCTTCGCCCAGGATACGGTCAAAACGCTGGCGCAATGGGCGTCGGTCCCGGTTATCAACGGGTTGTCCGACCTCTACCATCCTTGCCAGGTACTGTCCGACCTCTTCACCGTAAAGGAATACAAGGGGAGCCTGCGGGACGTGCGGGTCGCCTGGGTGGGCGACGGCAACAACATGGCAAATTCCTGGATAGAGGCGTCCCTTCTTTTCGGCTTTCCTCTGGCCGTGGCCGTGCCGCCGGCATACGGTCCCGATGACGCGCTCGTGAAAGAGGCGACGGAGAAGGGGCTGCTTACCCTGGTTGCGGAACCCATCGAGGCGGTGAGGGGGGCCGACGTGGTGAATACGGACGTGTGGATCAGCATGGGCATGGAGGAGGAAGAAGAAGAGCGACGTAAGGCGTTTGCGTCCTTTTGCGTCGACGGCGAGCTGATGAAGGCCGCCAAATCGGATGCAATCGTGATGCACTGCCTGCCCGCCCACAGGGGCGAGGAGATCACGGACGAGGTCTTCGAACGGTTCCAGGAAGTGATCTTCACGCAGGCGGAAAATCGTCTGCATGCGCAAAAAGCACTTTTAGAATGGATAATGACGGAGGAGATACATGGGTACTATTGAAAAAGTTAAGAAAGTCGTGCTTGCCTACTCGGGCGGTCTTGACACATCCATCCTCGTAAAATGGCTGCGGGAGCAGTATGACTGCGAGGTGATCGCTTACACGGCGGACGTGGGACAGGCGGAGGAATTGGACGGCCTGGAGGCCAAGGCGATAAAGACGGGGGCGTCGAAGATCTACATCGAAGACCTGAGGGAAGAGTTCGCGAGGGATTTCGTCTTCTTCGCCATAAAGGCGAATGCGATCTACGAGGGCACCTATCTGCTCGGCACCTCCATCGCGCGACCCCTTATCGCGAAGAGGCAGGTAGAGATCGCGAAGGCGGAAAACGCGGATTCGGTCTGCCACGGCTCCACGGGCAAGGGCAATGACCAGGTNNCCAGGTGCGCTTCGAGCTGACCTACTATGCGCTGGCGCCCCATATCAAGGTGATCGCGCCGTGGCGGGAGTGGTCGTTTTCTTCGAGGGAAGAGCTGATCGACTATGCCAGGAAACATGACATAGACGTGCCGGTGAGCAAGGCGAAGCCGTACAGCATGGACAGGAACCTGATGCATATCAGTTACGAGGGCGGCATTTTGGAAGACCCGTGGAACGAGCCCGACGAGTCGATGTTCCTGTTGTCGGTCTCGCCGGAGGCTGCCCCCGACAAGCCGCGGTACATAGAGATCGATTTCGAGAACGGGGCGGCGACGAAGGTCGACGGGAAAGCGATGAAGGCGCACGAGCTGATCGGCCTGCTTAACCGCGTGGCGGGCGAAAACGGCATCGGCAGGGTCGATATCGTGGAGAACAGGTTCGTCGGCATGAAGTCGCGCGGGGTGTACGAAACGCCGGGTTGCACGATACTCCATGCGGCGCACCGGGCCATGGAGACGATCACGATGGACCGGGAGGTCATGCACCTGCGGGACTCGCTAATCCCGAAATACGCGGAGCTGGTCTACTACGGGTTTTGGTTCTCGCCGGAGCGCGAGGCGCTGCAGGCCTTCGTGGCAGAATCGCAGAAGAACGTCACCGGC
>PLSJ01000444.1 GCA_003165115.1 Syntrophaceae bacterium
GCACTGATCGTGGGCAGGACGAACGTGGGCAAGTCGAGCCTGCTCAACGCCCTCGCGCAGAGGGACAGGGCCATCGTCACCCCTCTTCCGGGCACCACCCGCGACCTCGTCGAAGATACCATCCTCATAAAAGGCTTCAAGTTCACCCTCACCGACACGGCGGGCCTGCGCACGCCCGGCGACGCCATCGAGAGGGAGGGGATCGACCGCGCGAGGCGGAGTATACCGGAGGCCGATATCATCCTCTGGGTAGTCGATGAGTCACTCGTCCGCACGCCGGAAGACGAGGAGGCATGGCGCGCCGTCGAGGGTAAAAAGGTGATCGCCGTGCTCAACAAGGCGGACTTGCCGCCCGCGACGGACGGCGGCGTGGGCCTTCCCGCGAAGGCGGCCTCCCGCGTCAGGGTGAGCGCCCTCACCGGGTCCGGGATCGACGACCTGAAGCGGATGCTCGTCGAGGCATGCGGGTTCCTCCCGGGCAGTGGTGCGGCCGGCCGCCTCCTCATCACGAACGTGAGACAAAAAGACGCCCTCCTGAAAGCCCAAGCCGCCCTCGCCCGCGCCGGCCGATGCGCCGAAAGCGAAGGCGAGATCGCGTTTTTGGCCTTCGAGCTGCGGGACGCCCTGCGGTATCTGGGTGAAATCACCGGCGAGACCTGCGACGCCGACGTGCTGGACGAGATATTCAGCAGGTTCTGCATAGGGAAGTAATACCGGGCCCACGCACCTTCGCCCCATCTTCATTGGCGGCATCACAAGCCCTCCCTGACGCGTGCGGCTCAGCAGGCAGCGCGGAGTGCGGATACAAACGTCTGAAACAATCATGCCTCCCGCTCACCCCCCCCTCTCCCCGAGGGGAGAGGGGGGGGTTATAAGTGATGCCGCGCTCTATGGCACGGGGGAGAGGGGGAGTTATAAGTGATGCCGTCGCTTATTCATTGGGGGAGAAGGGAGTTATAGGTGATGCCGTGCCCTTATCACACGGGGAGAGGGGAGCTATAGGTGATGCCGTCGCTTATTCATTGGGGGAGCGGGAAGAGATTCCGCGCTCTTATCCCATGGGGGAGAAGGGGAGTTGAAAACATGCCGCGTTTTTATGGGGGGAGGGCGGAGTTATAAGTGATGCCGCGTTTTTATCCCCCTCTCCCCTTGGGGAGAGGGTCGGGGTGAGGGGGGTCTGACCGGTAGGCCGCCAGGCCCTCTATGCCGAAAATGATGAGGGCTATCCATACGATGCCGAAGCCGATGAGCCGGGCGGACGTGAAAGGCTCCCGGAAGACGAGGACACCGAGGAGGAACTGGATGGTCGGGGAGATATACTGGAGGATGCCGACCGTGGAAAGGCGTATGCGCCGGACGGCCAGGGCGAACAGGAAGAGCGGGGTCGCGGTCACCACCCCCGTGCCTACGAGCAGCGCATCCGAGAGGGTGTCGCCCTGGAGAAACACGCCCTTGCCGATGATGCCGGCACCGGTCAGGTAAATGAGGGCGGGCAGGAGCAGAAGACCCGTTTCCAGGGTCAGGCCGTGGAGCGACCCGAGGGGGGCGATTTTCTTCACGAGACCGTAACCTGCCCACGTCAGGGCGAGGGTGAGGGCGACCCAGGGAGGCGAGCCGTACGAATAGGTCAGGTACAGGACGCCGAGGGCGGCGAGCCCGATAGGGACCCATTGCCAGGGCCGGAGGCGCTCGCGCAGGAAAATGACGGCCGCGAGGACACTGAAAAGCGGGTTGATGAAGTACCCGAGGCTCGCCTGGACGACAAATCCGGAATTGACGGCCCACACGTACGTCAGCCAGTTGCCGCTTATCAATACCGCCGCCGCTATGTAGACGGGCAGGACGCCGGCCCTGAGGGCGGAGCGAAGGGAGGACCATTGGCCGCGGACCAGCAGCACCGCCAGCAGGAGGAGGAAGGACCAGGTTATCCGGTGGCAGAGGATCTGCGTGGCGGGAATATGGCGGAGCAACTTAAAATAGACGGGGAACAGACCCCAGATGGCATAGGCGGCCATGGCATAGAGATTTCCCTGGTTCATCCGGCTCCTTCCCGTGTGACGCGCGTCGGGTCCGTCCACATCCTACCTGCAATCGGCCGGGGAGGTCAAGCGAGCGCCTCAAAGACCGCCGGGGCGCATAATTTCCTTGAGCTTCCGGGGCGGCACGATATATCATGGAGAAGGACCGCACGCGAACGCGCCCCCCGGCAGGGCGTGTCGCGGCCTTTTGAGAGGCTAAAGAGAAGCATGAGCGATGATACGCCCGTCCCTTCGGGACGCACCCTCGTCTACCCGATGATCGGCCATCCCACCACCCAGGTGAAATCACCCACCACGTTCAACAGGTACTTCAGGGAAAAGGGGATCGACGGGGTGATGGTCGCGATCGACGTCGATCCCACGACGGTGGCGCACTTCTTCTCGCTCCTCCGGGGGTGGCGGAACTGTCCCGGCTGCATCGTCACCATCCCGCACAAGCAGGAAGCGGCGCGCCGGGCGGACGAGCTTTCCGCGCGGGCGCGGGACCTCGGGGCGGTCAATGTGCTCAAAAGGACCCAGGAAGGGCGGCTCATCGGCGACATGGTCGACGGCCTCGGCTTTCTCGAGGCGATTGCGGCCCACGGCTTCGATCCGGCGGGCACGCGCGTCGTGGTGTTCGGGGCCGGTGGGGCGGGGGGCGCCATTGCGTATGCGATGGCCGAGGCCGGTGCGGCGGGACTCGCCGTGACCGATACCGACGGTGCGAGACAAGCCGCACTGCTCGCCATAATCGCGTCGCGATTTCCCCACGTTTCGCTCACCGCTGCGCCGGGTTCGCTCTCCGGCTTCGACCTCGCGGTAAACGCGACGCCCCTCGGCATGAACGACGATAGCCGGACGCCTTTCCCCCTGGAGACCCTCGGACCCGCCACCTTCGTCGCCGACGTGGTGACGGAGCCGGAGATCACCCCGTGGCTCAGAGGCGCCAGGGAGCGGGGCTGCCGCATCCAGACAGGATATGAGATGACCCTGGGCCAGTTCGCCATAATGGGCCGGCACATGGGCATCGATATGGATGCGCCCCGGTGAGCGGGCGTGATGCTCAGAGCCTGAACATCTCTTTCGTGTCCCTGTCCCAGTTATCCCAGAGGTAGGCGGACTCCCTGCCGTCCGCGATCAGCCTCATCGCGTATCTCACCTGATCTTCGTAGAATTCGCAGAACGCGCCCCTTCCTTCCATCGACCCATGGGCCTGGTACGCCTCCGCCGGGCAGGGCGCCCCGCAGAAATGTCTTATCGCGCAGCGGCTGCACGGGGTAATGTTCTCGACCTTGCGGGAGGTCACCACCTTGAAAGGCTCGGAGGCCAGTATCGCCGGCAGCCCGTCCTCGAAGAGGTTGCCCCCCTTGAACCTGGGCAGCCCTATGAACTCGGAGCAGGGATAGACGTCGCCTTCCGCGGATACGGCAAAGAAACACCTGCCTCCCCCGCACGGGCTGATGTCGCACATAAGCCTTCGGGCGGTGGGGGCGACGATGCCGAGAAGGATATTGGCAAAGTTGCCGATCACGAGCTTGCGCCCCGTCTCCCGGTAAAGCTCGAAGGTCCGGTCGAGGGCCGCGATAAACATGCGCGCCATCTCACGGTCCGAAGGCTTCGCCGCCCTCCCCCCTTCCAGCGTGCACCGCACCTGGTTCACCAGGCAGTTCTGAAGCCCCAATCCATGAAAGAATTCCACTATCCTGACCAGGCTCCTCACGTTCTGGCTGGTGACCGTGCAGATCACGTTGAACAGCGGGTAGTCCCTGCACATCTCCACGGCCTTGACGACTTTCCGGAACGTGCCGTTCCCCGCCCAGTTCTTCCTGTGCCTGTCCGCGACGGCCCGCGTGTGCCCGTCGAGGGAAACCCCGAGCGCCACGTTGTGGGAGACGATAAACCGGAAGTCCTCCTGTTCGAGGAGCGTCGCGTTCGTCTGGATGCCGAAGTCGAACTCGCCGGCATACTCTTCTATCGCGCGGAAGACCGCCCCCTTGTTCATGAGGGGCTCCGAGCCGTGAAACACGATCTGGGGCTTGCGGGTGCCGCGGGGCATCGTGGCAGCGAAGTGGTCCCGCAGGACGCGCAGGGCCTTCTCCATCTGCGCCCACGTCATGTGCCTGCCGTTCAACCTGCGCGCCTCGGGGATGTAGCAATAGGTGCAGTTGAGGTTGCACTGCTCGGTCGGGTTGAAGTAGACGGCGGACGGGGTGAGCCCGAACCTCAGCGTCTCCATCTCCTCGCTCATCTTCCTGAAATGCTTTTTCAGCTTTCCGGCTATCTCTCCGCTGCTCAAAGCCTGCGCGAGATGGCCCTTCTCGATAAGGGTCCAGAAGGCCGTATCGGGCTCGATCGCGGCCACGTACACGGGGTGCCGCAGGTCGATGATCTGAAGGCAGTTGCCGTCGCCGGTGTTGAGGAAGCGGCCGCTGCCCGCGGCCGCTTCCTTTGACTCTAACATCGTTTCCATCTCACTCATTCCCTATTTCTTCACTTCCTTGCCGATAAGGATGTAGTGGGACAGCCCCACGCCTTCGGCCTTGCAGCTTTTCCGGTAACCCAGCACTTCTTTTGTCGCCTTTTCCTCGACCGGTTTCTTCATAACGACCTCCTTTTTTTGATGTACGTCCACGGCGTCCAGCCGCACTGCACAAAAAAAAGGGCTTCAGCATGAATTTCATGCCGAAACCCTTTACCTTCGAGTCTCGCTATCTCTATCCGTCAGCAGGTCTTCTGGCTTAAGGATCGTCCCGAGACCGCGGCCTTCCCGTATGCTGCCTTACGATTACAGTGGCCTTGCCTCGCAGTCTCGGTCCCCTTTTACAGCGGCGGGTCCGCCACGGAATTACACCGTGTTCCGGGATACTGACCCTCCATTTATAGGATATCCGGGGAACGATGTCAACGAAAAACAATTCAGTTCTGGCCGTCGGACCGCCGACGTGCTATAGTAGCCGGTATGCCTCACGAAAGGCGCGTCAACAGAAGGAAGGGGGCCAGGTGAAATGATAAACAGGCATGTCGCCCTGCTGTCGGCTGCCCACCTGGTGATGGACCTGAATCAGGGCGCCCTTCCCGCACTCCTCCCCTTCCTCATTTCCGGACATCATCTCTCTTATACCGCCGCGGCGGGCATAATCTTTGCCGCCAACATATCCTCGTCGCTGGTGCAGCCCCTGTTCGGCTATTTCGCCGACCGCTTGTCCAAAACGTGGCTTATCACCGCCGGCCTGCTCGTCGGGGGGGCGGGCATAGCCCTGACGGGCGTCACGCCCGGCTACTGGCCCATGTTCGTGATCGTTGCGATGAGCGGGTTTGGCATCGCGGCATTCCACCCCGAGGCGGCCCGGCTCGCAAACCTTGTCGCGGGCGCCAACAAGGCCACGGGCATGAGTTTTTTCGCCACCGGCGGCTACATGGGCTTCGCCATGGGACCCATGCTCACCACCGGTCTGCTTCTGGCTTTCGGGCTCAAAGGCACGCTTTTTCTCTTCCTGCCCGTCCTCGTGATGGCCGTGGTATTCTCCGTCAAGAGCCCTCAACTTTCCGAGTTCGTGCGGGCGGCAAAGGCAGAGGGCGTACACACCGCCGGAGGGCCGCAACAGGATGCCTGGGGACCGTTTGTCCGCCTCGGCCTGGCTGTCTTGACCAGGGCGACCATATTTTACGCCCTCAACGCGTTCATACCCCTTTACTGGATATACGAGCTTCATCAGTCGAAAACGTCCGGCGGGACGGCCCTCACCATTCTTTTCACGGCGGGGGTCCTGGGGAGTCTCGCGGGCGGGCGGGCCGCCGATCGTTTCGGCTATCGCCGGGTAATCCTGTCGACCCTCATCATGCTGGCCCTGGTCCTGCCGCTGCTCGTCCTGGCCAAGACCACGCTCGTCGCGACACTGCTGCTGGCCCCCACGGGGTTTCTGCTTTTCAGCTCTTTCAGTCCCATGGTCGTGCTCGGACAACAGTACCTCCCGAACCGCGTGGCCTTCGCCTCTGGTGTTACCCTCGGGTTGGCGATTACGGTGGGGGGCCTGGCGGCGCCCATGCTCGGCAGGATCGCCGATATGCATGGTGTCCGCGCCGCGCTCGTGGCGATCATGTTTCTGCCGCTGCTCACGGCGGCCCTCGTGTGCACCCTGCCGGACCCCAGGTCTCTCCATGCCCGGTCCCGCGCGGGGTAAAGGACGCCCCCACCCCCGGAAAGAGGACGATGCGGCCCTTACAGCTTGAACTCCTTCACGATATCCTGCAGGGCTACCGACAGGGCTGCCAGCTCACCGGAGGCCTGGGCGGTCTGTTCGGAGCTTGACGACGTCTCCCGTGAGATGACCGCGATCTGCTCTATCTCCCTGCTGATCTCTTCGGACGTGGCGCTCATCTCCCCGGTCGCGGAGGCGATGTGCTGCATGACGGCCTGCAGATCATCCACGCTCGTGACGATGGAGGTCAGCGCGACGCCCGTCTCCTCCGAGAGCTTGACCCCCTGATCGACCTTGGAAGCCGCGTTCCCCATGATCCCGACCGCTTTCGCCACCTCGTCCTGGACCGATTTGATCATCGTGCCTATCTCGGAGGTCGCGTGGCCGGCACGCTCCGCGAGCTTCCTCACCTCGTCCGCGACCACCGCGAAGCCCCTGCCCTGCTCACCCGCGCGGGCAGCCTCGATAGCGGCGTTGAGGGCCAAAAGGTTTGTCTGGTCCGCGATATCGTTGATCACCCCGACGATCTCGCCGATCTGCTTCGACCTCTCTCCGAGAGACTGGACGAAGCGGGAGGAGTCATTGACGGTGACGGCGATCTCTTTCACTTCCCTTACCGCCCTGTCGACGACGGTCTCGCCGTCCCGCGCGGTCTGCGCGGTATCACTGGCGGACTTCGAGACACTGGCCGCGCTTTTCGCCACGTCGAGCACGGTCTGCGACATCTCCTCCGAAGAGGTGGAAACCACCCCTGTCCGTTCGGCCTGCGTCGCGGAGCCTTTCGACATCTGGTCCGCGCTCGCGCTCAGCTCCGTCGCGGCGGACGAGAGCCTGGAGGCCGTCTCCGTGATCTGGCCTACGACCCCTCTCCACTTATCGACCATGTTCTTCATCGACCCCAGGAGCATGCCCACCTCGTCTTTCCTGTCGGCCGCCACCCGCACGTCGAGATCTCCCTTTGCGAGCCGGTCGGCGATCCTGACGCTCTCGGCCAGGGGGACGGTGATGCTCCGCTTCAGCGCAAAGGTGGCTCCCACGCCGCACGCGACCGCCGCGGCCCCCAGGGCCACGAGAAGGAGCCAGTAAAAGTTCGCGGCTTTCAGGGCCGCCGCGTGGGCGGCGCGCATCTGCTCCTGCTGGTAGCCTATCAGGTTCATCAGGGTGACCATGTTATGCCTGGAAATGGGAAGCGCTTCCTTGATATAGACCAGGGTGGCCTGTTCGTGGTCGCCGGCCTTTGCGAGCTGGAGCACCCGGTTATTGGTCTCCTTGCCCTTTGCCTGGGACGCCATGTAGTCGTCGAGCAGCTCCTTGCCCTGGCCCGCCTGCTCCAGCTTTCCAAGCTCTTCCAGGCTCTTGGCCAGCACGTGCCTTCTTTCGGCGACACGGGTTGCCTGTTCCTCGGCGATGTCCTTATCGGTAGTCATGATCCTCACGGCCGTGGCATTGAAGATATCGTTGACGGTGTCGATGAGCCGGTGGGTCGTTTCGACCTTCAGGACATCACGCTTCATCACCTCATCGAACGCCTTCTCCACCTGTTTCGTATTCCACAGCGTGAGGGCCAGAACGATCACGACGATGCCCAGCACGGCGCTGAAGCCGATGGTCAGTTTTTTGCCTATGGTCAGATCTTTCACGGTGCTGCCTCCTCCCGGCGCTTTTCTTGGCGGAGCTATGCCTATGCAGTGGTTATCGAACGAACACGGAAGAGGTTAAGCAAAATGAACAATTGTTTATTACGGGGTTAGTGTAGAGAGTTTCTCTACCTTTTAAACAGCGGGACCGCTTATCGTCGGCCCAAAAACACTTGACAACGACGGACCCGGCCTGTAGAGTTCCATGACCGGCTGCCCAGGCGGCCACGGAAGGCCCATCACCCCGGAGGAAAGAGTGGCAGGGAATAAGGACGACATCGCGCGGCATCTTAAATCACAGCTCAACGCGGCCCAGCACGAGGCCGTCACGACCACGGAAGGGCCGGTCCTCGTGATCGCGGGGGCGGGCAGCGGCAAGACGAGGGTCATCGAGTACCGCTCCCTTTACCTCGTGCAGACCGGTATCGACCCCGAATCGATCCTGCTCCTCACCTTCACCAGGCGGAGCGCACAGGAGATGATCCAGCGGGCGTCCAGGAACGACCCACGCTGCGCACGCATCGACGGAGGCACGTTCCACTCGTTCGCGAGCAAGGTGCTGAGGCGCTACAGCAAAGCCTTCGGTTTCTCCAGCGCCTTCACCATCTATGACGAAGGCGACGCGGAAGAGGCGATCAGGCGGTGCTGCAACAAGATGGGTTACGACCAGGACAAGGAGTTCCCGAAGAAGAACGAGCTGAAGACGGTCTTCAGCGTCTGCGTTAACAAGAACATGAGCCTCGACGATGCGGTCAAAAAGATGCACAGCGATTATGACGACTTTACGTCCGAGATCGGGGCCGTGCAAAAAGAGTATACCGACTACAAGCGGAAGAACAACAGCTTCGACTACGACGACCTCCTCGTCTACCTGAAGCTTGCCCTCGACAACGACGAGGTGAGGGAAACGATCTCCTCCAGGTATCGCTACGTCATGGTGGACGAGTTCCAGGATACGAACGGCGTCCAGGCGGACATCGTCCGCCTCCTCGCGAAAAGGAACGGCAACGTCATGGCGGTCGGGGACGACGCCCAGTCCATCTACGGGTTCAGGGGCGCGAACCACCTCAACATCCTCGATTTTCCCAGGAAATTCCCCGGATGCAGGGTCATCAAGCTGGAGGAGAACTACCGGAGCACCCAACAGATACTCGACGTGGGCAACGCCGTCCTCACGAACATGGCGCACAAGTTCGATAAAAGGCTCGTGTCGGGTCCGGGACTGACGGGGGAGAAACCGGCGCTTCGCCGCTTCGACGATATCTACGAGGAGGCGGCGTGGGTCGCGGGGAAGGTGCAATCCTTCCGGGCCCAGGGTGTCCCGATGCGGGAGATCGCGATGCTCTTCCGCACCGCATTCACCTCCATGCCCCTCCAGTCGGAGATGATCAAGAGGGGGATACGCTTCCGCCTTTTCGGGGGACGCAAATTTTACGAGACGGCCCACGTGCGCGACGTCGTCTCCTACCTGCGGATCGTCGCGAACCCGGCCGATGAGCTGGCCTGGCACCGGGCGCTGCTCCTGCTTCCCGGAGTCGGGACAAAGACGGTCGAGAGACTGCTTGACCTGATAGGGGCGCACGACACCCTCACCCGTGCGATCGATGCGGCCGTCACCCCGTTTTGCACGGGCCAGAAGCATTCGGACGTGCTCTCGTCGTTCAGGGCGCTCCTCGTGTCTTTAGCCGCTCCTTCCCTGACCCCGGCGCAGCAGCTCGACCGGGCGATTGCCCATTACGATCCGATCATGAAGGTCAGGTACAAGAAAGACGCGTCCAGGGCCAAAGAGCTGACGATGCTGCGGGGCATGGCGCAGCGGTACAAGAGCCTCAAGGAGTTCCTGGCGGACGTGTCGGTCGACCCCGACAAGGACGGACCGGACGATTCCGAGTACGTGACGCTCTCGACGGTCCATTCGGCAAAGGGCCTCGAATGGGGACGGGTCTTTCTGATCGGCCTTGTCGAGGGGGTCTTCCCGTCCGGCCGCTCGACCATCGACAACGACGCGTCCGAGATCGAGGAAGAACAGCGGCTCTTTTATGTGGCGGTGACAAGGGCGAAGGAAGAGCTGTTCCTGAGCCTTTATGACAAGAGCGGCGCCGCGGAGCGGTCTCACCGGACCCTTTGCAGGTTCCTGACGCCGAAGAACGTGAAAGAGACCATCGAGGAACGGGACCCGGCGGCGGCGCCCGCAAGCCGCCACGCGAAATATCGACGGCGCTAGGCGCTTGAATCACGCTCCTCCGGTGCATATGTTAAGATATGGCGAAGAAGAAGATCCTCTTCATCGATGACGAAGACCTCCTCAGGGAACTT
This sequence comes from Syntrophaceae bacterium, assembly GCA_003165115.1. Lineage (GTDB taxonomy): Bacteria > Desulfobacterota > Syntrophorhabdia > Syntrophorhabdales > WCHB1-27 > BOG-1155. The sequence continues at coordinate 10,171 of PLSJ01000444.1, forward strand.
ATGTACGAGATGCTCTCGGATATGGACTACGACGTGAAGGTGGAGGAGAGCGGCAGAGAGGCAGTCAGGACCTTCATCGCGCATCCGGAGGAATTCGATCTCGTCCTTACGGACCTGATGATGCTCGACATGAGAGGAGACGAAATAGCGAAAGAAATCCGCTCCGTCCGCCCCGGCACACCCGTTGTCGTCATCACCGGCACGCCGGAAAACCTCCCCCGCGGAGAGGCGGAGGCGGCAGGCGTCTGTAGGGTGCTTGCCAAGCCGCTCACGAAAGCCGAGCTGCGTGAAGGGCTCCGGGGCGTCGTTTAACCGGCGCTTCTCGGTCTATTGCCCGACCGCGACAACTGTTTTCTGCAGGGCGTCAAAAAACTCCGATTTGGTGAACGGTTTCGACACGATGCCTTTCACCAGAGCGGGTATGTCGCCGGGCATGCTCTCTCCCATATAATTGGCAATGAGGATTACCGGGAGCAAGGGGTTGATTTCGAGCACCTTTCTGACAAGGTCGGAGCCCGACATGGCAGGCATGGTGAGATCGGTCACCATCAGGACTATGTTCCGGGAATTCTCCCGGAAGTGGCGCAGCGCTTCCACCGGATCGTGAAAGGATACCTGCGGGCAGCCGTACTGTTCCACGAGCGCCCCCATCATTTCTTCGATCATTTCCTCGTCGTCGACAACGAGAACGATGTGCATGTCGTCGCAAACCGCGGGAGTCATGATATAATCGTAATATTTCATACAACGAGATTCAAGCGCGGGGGCTTACCCGGGACCAAACAGATGTCGGCTTCACGTGCCCTCTCCCCGAGGGCGGAAGAGCGCACGTGAAGGGACGGCTTGCCTGCTGTGGTCCATGCGGCCTGCAGGGACCTATAGAGGATTCATCCGTTAAGCCGTTGGGTCCGCTTTCCGCAGAGAACTGACAACGGAGGCACGCAGCACCCTTACCGATCCGTTCAGCTTGACACTTTATATCAGTCCTAGGTCGCACCAGCGATATATCGTCTTGGCGGAAACCCCAAAAAAACAGCCACCTCTACGGGTTTCAACAATATCCTGTTCGGCACGTCGTTTAACAGTATCTGAACCTCGCGTGTCATCATTCCCCCCTGGTATGATAGTCGATGCAAAAACTCCGACAATACACGTGTCACACCTCCCCGTTCTGATGAGTACGCACATCATATTCCGTGGTTACGCGTCGCAAGATCGCAGCCGAAATTACTCTGCATGCTCATGTTTTTTTGTGTGCTGTTTTTCTACCGTAATCGGGGAATTTTAAAAAGCGGTAAAAGACTGATTTATTTGTACGTAATATACCTAAGCACTATTAGATGAGGTCGTTCTCCAGCGCGTAGCGGATTAGCTCCGCGTTAGTCCTCATATGCATTTTCTCCAAGATCCTGACTCTGTGGGAATTTATCGTCTTTACGCTCAGACATAGCTCTCCGGCAATGCGCTTCGGCGTAAGCCCCGTCGCAATCATACGCATCACCTGAAACTCACGGCTTGTCAGCGTCTCATGAGGCGCCTTTCCGGCGGATGTTCCGCTGAACTCGAAAGCTATCTTTTCGGCAAAACACGGGCTCACGTACCTTCCTCCGGACGCTATTTTGTTCACGGCCGCCACCAGCTTGGTGGGAGCGCATTCTTTTGTAAGATACCCGGTCGCGCCTGCCTTGAAAGCCGCCGATGCGTATGCCTCCTCCTTATGCATGCTCAGGATCAGGACCTTTACCTTCTTCTTTTCACGCTTTAATTGCCCTATGACCTCGATGCCGGTCATGCCCGGCATCGCAATGTCGAGCACCAGCACATCGCACGGGTTCGAGTCCAGAAACTCAATGGCCCGCCTCCCGTTCCCGATCGCGCCGACCACGACTATGTTTGCTTCTTTTGCAAGTATCATTTCAAGGCCGCTTCTTACCACGGGATGGTCATCCGCTATCAAAACCCTGATCATAGGCTCCCCCTATGCCCCCTTTGCGATTCGTTCGTCCTTCGTCCCGGCAAAGGTATCCTCACGGTTACCCTGGTCCCCTTTCCCGGCTTACCCGAAATCTGTATGTGACCGTCGAAGGGGAGCACGCGTTCACGCATCCCCAGGATACCGAGGGAGGCCCTATTCGACACTTCACTTTCGGGTATGCCCTTTCCGTTGTCCCGTATTGCGAGGACCAATTCCGCTTTTGTCTTCCTCAGAGTTATTTCAACCTTTTTCGCCTCTGAATGACGGACTATGTTGGTGAGGCTTTCCTGAAAAACCCTGAATAACACACCTGAACAATCTTTATCGATCACGAGGCTCCGGGGCTTCCTGAATTCGCAGATCATGCCCGTTCTCCTCTGAAAGTCCGACAGTTGCCATTCAATAGCAGGAACGAGGCCGAGATCGTCGAGAATAGCCGGCCTCAAATCTGACGCTATTCTTCTCACCGTGTCCACCGTGGCGTCGATGAAGCGGAGCAGGCCCTCTATCTTGAGCAGCACCGCATCTTTATCCACCCGGTCTGATGACGAATCCTGCTTGATTTCCCAGAGGTCGATCTTCATGCAGGCTAATGCCTGACCGAGTTCGTCATGGATCTCTCTGGCCACCCTCGCCCGCTCTTTCTCGCGTACGGCCTGGAGGCAAGCAGCCAGGGCGCGGAGCCGATCCTCCGACTCCCTGAGTGCCTCTTCGGCCCTTTTGCGTTCTCTGATATCTCTCCAGGCCGTGTACATGATCGGTTTTCCCTTGACTGGAATTACGGTTTGGGAAACGTCAACCCAGAATTCTTCACCACTGAAGGTACGCCACATCCACTCGAAACGCTTGACCCCTTCTGGCAAAGCAGCATCACGCAGTTCCTTCATCTTCTCCGACGAGAGGCGGCCATCCGGTTGATATTGCGGAGAGATGTCGAGTGGGGACAGCCCGACTATCTGATCCTTTGCGGAGCAGCCCATGAGTCTCAACGCAGCTTCATTGCAGTCTATGTAGGTATTTCCATCCATAAGGAGTACGGGGTCTACCGATTTCTCGAACAGCAGCCCGAACTTCTCTTCGCTTTCCTGATGGGCTTCTCTTGATTTGATGCGCTCGGTGATGTCCCGTATAATGGTGACAACTTCCCTGACTCCTCCGGTGCCCTCTATGGGGAAATAGGAAACGATTATATCTCTTTCACCCAGCTCGGGATAAATGAATTTCATTTCGTACTGCAGCGGCTCGCCCTCGAGGGACCTGTCCAGGTTCTTCCTGATTCTCTGTTCAAAAATGTCCGTCCCGACAAGTTCGGCGCACGTCCGTCCAATAATATGCTCCTTGCTCATCCCTCGATATTTCGCGAAGGTGTCGTTTACGAGGAGGTATCGATAGCCGTGATCCATCACGCAGATCAAGTCCTGCGAGCCTTCGACAACCTTCTCGTATTCCCGGAGCCTCTCCATGGCCCGCTCGGGCCCGGTGATATCGCGAATGATCATGCTCGTCCTGGGATCTCCATTTCTGTCATTAAAATTGGCGGAAGAAACCGCACCTTCAAACCTGGTCCCGTCTTTCCGTATGAAGGTCGCTTCCGCCCTGGCCTTACCTGCCCGCTCGCTCTCCCGCAGCGCAAAGCCCAATCTCGGATCGGTCACATCGACAATTCCCCTTCTTCCGATCCGCACCAGGTCTTCCCCTTTCCATCCAAACAGGTGGCACGCCTCCGGATTGGCAGCCCATATGGTTCCGTCGGGGCTGGTGAGGAGAATTGCCTCTAAGCTGTTTTCGAACAATGAGCGACAACGTGCTTCGCTCTCCCGGAGGGCGTCCTGTGCCTCCTCTCGCTCCGTGATATCCTCTCCCGAGGTGAGGATACCGGTGACAGTGCCTGCGTCGTCTTTCATGAACGCATGGTGCCACGCGACAAGTCTTTCCTCTCCCTGCTTTGTCAGGACAGGGCTCTCGTAATATTCGACCCTTTCATGCTCCCCACTCATGGCCTTCTGCCACGCAAGCTCCATCTCGTCCCTGACTCTCGCAGGGAGGCACACGGTAATCCAGTGCGCGCCCACCAACTCTCCTTCTTCGTAGCCCAGGACGGCATACCCCTTTTTGTTCATCAGGGTAACACGCCCGTCCCTGTCCAGGGCCATCAGCATGACGCCCGCAATGTCCAGAAACTCCTGCTCTCTGCTCCGCGCCTGCCGCATGTCCTTTGCGGCAGAACGCGCCCCTCCGGAAAGTTGCCTCTCCCTTTGTTCGAGCATCGTGTCTTCCTTCGTCAATAGGTCGATTTCCTTACGACAAGCCCGTACTGAAAGCAGCGCATTCACTCGCTTCCCCCCTTACGCGGCCGATGGATGCACAATAATGCTTAACTGAGGCCGTTGGTGTCCGGTCCGACCCGTTGACGTGTTTTATAATGTACATAAATGTATTCAATTGTTACGCTTGTATCGGACAATGTCAAGAAGAAAATAGAGCGATGCGGGCAGCAGTTTCGCCGCCCGCATCGCCTCCGGGCCGGAACGCACGCCGGACTAGCCCATCTTCCGCAGTTGGGTTCGATTTTTAGCCGAATCTGACAACGTCCGTCCCGAAACCTCAACGATATAGACCGTTGGTTTTTAGAAACAGAATGTAGTGGAGACCACCCCCTTGTCAGGGGTACGTTCCCGGCGGATAATATGGGCATGTACCTTCGCCGGAACCGAAGAACAAAGGGCGACAGCGACTACGAGTATTGGTCCCTCGTCGAATCGGTCAGGACTGCCAGAGGCCCTCGTCAGAGGACCGTCACCACCATAGGGAAGCTTCCCGGCCTCGACAAAGAGGAGCGTGTAGGGTGGGAAGAGATCAGACGTATCCTTGACGGCAAGCCGATGGCGCAGCCGGATCTCTTTGAAGAATGTGTTGAGCCTCCATCGTGGGCTACCGTCGATATCAACAGGGTAAGTGTCGAACGACTCCGCCATTTCGGCGATGTCTATCTGGGTCTTCTTCTGTGGAGCAAGCTCGGGTTTTCAGAGTTCTGCAAAGAGCATATGGCGGAAGGCAAAGAAGACATCCCCTGGTCGGTGATGGCCTCGATCCTTGTTCTTGCCCGGTTCTGCGCTCCCTCGTCAGAATTGCAGATTGCCGAAGTCTGGTACGAGAAGACGGCCCTGGACGACCTCCTTGCTGTTCCTGAATACAAGATCAATGATGATCGGCTCTACCGCGCCCTCGATGCGCTGCTGCCCCATAAGGATGATCTGTGTAAACATCTTCAGAACCGCTACGGTGAACTCTTCGGCGCAACCTTCGACTTCCTCTTCTACGACATTACGTCTACCTATTTTGAAGGCACTGCCGAAGGCAATCCCCAAGCCAAAAGAGGATATAGCAGAGACAGCCGTCCGGATTGCCCTCAAGTATGTATCGGTCTTGTGGCAACAAAAGAAGGATTGCCCGCCGCCTTTGAGATTTTTGACGGCAACCGATCCGATGTGACCACCCCCAAAGAGATGATCGAAGTCATGGAGACCAAGTACGGCAAGGCTCACAGGGTGTGGGTTATGGACCGGGGCATGGTGAGTGAGAAGAACCTGGAGTTCATGCGTGAGTCGGGGGCCAGATATCTGGTCGGCACCCCCAAGTCGCTGCTCAAGAAGTTCGAACACCACCTACTGGATCAACACTGGGAAAAGGTGGCCTCCGGCGTTGAAGTCAGGCTTTGTCCTTCGCCGGACGGGACGGAGGAGACGTTCGTTCTCTGCCGCTCCCCTGGACGGAAAGAGAAGGAGAATGCCATTCTCAACCGCTTTGTCGTGAGACTCGAAGACAAACTCACGAAACTGGCTGAACGGGCGGCCCACGGCATACTCAAAAATAGGCAGAAAGTGGAACGACAGATCGGACGGCTTCTGGAACAGAACAGCCGTGCCGCTTCGCTCTTCACTGTCACCGTTACGGGAAAGGATGCCCGAGTCTCTATCGACATCAAGAGAAACGAAGAGCGCTATGAGCAGGCACTACAAACCGGGGGCAGCTACATCCTCCGTACCAACTGGAAGGAGACCGACCCGAAAACCCTGTGGGAAACCTACATCCAGTTGACCGAGGTTGAGGACGCCTTTCGTACCGCAAAACACGATCTCGGCATGAGACCGATCTTTCATCAGAAGAAAGAGCGGACCCAAGCCCACATCCTCGTCTGCTTTCTCTCCCTGGCGTTATGGCGAACCCTGCAGCAATGGATGAAGACCTCGGGTCTCGGCACTGCGCCGAGAAAATTGCTGGAAGAGATGAAGGAGATCAAATCTCTCGATGTCATCTTGCCTGCACGAGACAAAACGATCAGGCTCAGGGTCGTGGCATGCGCCTCACCTCAACTCAAGGTCTTGCTCCAACGGATGAAAATCCCCCTCCCCAACAAACCGCGGACGATCAAAAATGTAGTGGCGAAAAACACCCACCTCTCGTCATAGCCCTTTGCAATTGCTCATTCTCAACTCTGGAACTGCGGAAGATGGG
>PLSJ01000162.1 GCA_003165115.1 Syntrophaceae bacterium
AGTTTCCAAATGCGTTTGCCCTGCGGCATGAACCTGCATGACAGCGGGCGAGGAGGACCCTTTGCGCAATCGGTGAGCCGGTCTGGTATTGGAAAAGACCTTCGCAATGGGTGTATAATAAAAAGGTATGAAGAAGAAGAGCGAACATGATTTCAGGGAACTGTGGAAAGCCCTTCCAAAGGAACTTCAGGACGAGCTGGCCAAGGCGGTACGGGAGTCATCGGCCGAAACGCCGGAGGATTTCGTACGGGAGATATTCGTGGGAGAATGTCCTCAGTGCGGAAGCAAGGATACGAGAGACTGCGAAAAAGTGCCGGGGGTAGAAGATATTACCCTGGGCTTGTGCAATAAGTGCGCCTACCTCTGGTGCTCGGAATGCGGACGGCCTGCCGTCAGGGGCAGTACGTGTGAACACTGGGAGGTATGTGAAACGTGCTCCAGCGAGAAGGACGCCTTCGGCGACTGCGGCGTGCTGCCATGGGAATGCGAGAAGGTTTCGGTCTTCAGGGAGCCGGAAGGCGAGGAAGCGGTCTATGCCTGCGCCTGGTGCGACAGGGAGATCGAAAAGGACGCCGAGGTGTTCGGTCTGGGCGCCAGGACACGCGGAAGAATGGGCCTGAAAGACCGGAAGGGGTCGACCGTCAGGATACCGCTGACGCACAGCGGCAGGACCGTCCCCGCCATCGTGCCTACCCGCAGGTCCGAGGCGAGGAAAGCGGGGAATGACATCCTTTTCATGATATGCAGCAAGAAATGCGGCGAGTTGCTGAAGAAAGCTCTCCTGAAGGAAAAGTTTAAGGTAATCTGCAAGGACTGACACGAAGGGTCCCGGCGCCATTGTCAAGTGCTTTCCCGGTGATTATAATTTGTTGGTCCGTATCGGGTTCGGAGGCGAAATGGCCGGATCGGACTAAAACTATATCAGGGGTCGGCCGATGCATAAAAAGAACACAGCAGTCATCCTCTGCGCGGCAGTGGCGCTGCTTATCCTCGCCTGTGCCGGTCTTTACCCGAGATCGGCGCTTGTAAGCTCCCCCGCGTACGCCTCCGAGCCTTCCGGTACTACGGGAAGGTTCCCCGCCTTCACGCTCCCTGTTCCCAAAAGCGACGCGGAGAGGACATATCTCGGACTTTCCGGTACCGGGACGTTCTCGACGACGCAGATAAAGGCGCAGGTTCTCATTGTCGAGGCGTTCGGCGCCTTTTGTCCCCATTGTCATCACGTCGCCCCGTACATGAATCAAGTCTACGCAGCGATAGAGGGACGGCCCGACCTTAAGGGCCGTGTAAAAATTATCGGCGTCGGCATGAGGAGCTCGCCCTTCGAAGTCAATGTATTCAGGGAGAAGTTCCATGTGCCCTTTCCCCTCTTTGCCGACAAGGATATGTCCATCGAAAAACTGCTCTCGATCGACACGACGCCCACGTTTATCGGCGTGAAAGCCAGAGAGGACGGGTCTCAGGAAAGGTTTTATTTCCGACGGGGATTTTTCGAGGACGCCTCGCAGTTCCTGTCGGAGATCGTCAGACTTTCGGGAATAGCACAGGAGGCGAAATGAACCGGCAAAACAGATTACGGGGGTTCCTGGTATGTCTCGTGGGCATGGTCATCGCCCTGACGGCAGCCGCTACGGTCCACGGCCAGGGAGCGGATTTCAAGAAGAATATCTTCCCGGTGGGGAAACTGAAACCCACCGACAGTATCCTTCGCGTCAAGGCAGGTGAGAAGGCGCCTAATTTCTCCCTGCCCGCGGTCGACGGAGGCAGGGTATCGCTCAGCCAATACCTGGGAAAAAAGAACGTTGTGCTCTCCTTCGTTCCGGCAGCTTGGACGCCCGTATGCTCCGACCAGTGGCCCGGTTACCAGATCGCAAAAGACTTATTCGACAAGAACAACGCGATCCTGATCGGCATAACGGTGGACAATATCCCCACGCTCTATTCCTGGACCAGGCAAATGTCGAGCGAGAAACTCTGGTTTCCCGTCGCCTCCGATTTTTATCCCCACGGTGCGGTGGCCTCGACATACGGAGTCCTCCGTTCGGATGGAACGGCCGAGCGGGCGCTTTTCGTGGTGGACAAGAAGGGCATTATCCGTTACATAGACGTGCACAACATCAACGAAAGGCCGCCTCTCGAAGACCTCATGCATGCCCTCGAAGAGGTCAACAAGCAATAACGGGCCGCTTATCCTGATACCTGCACGAAAGACAAAGGCTCTCTCTTTGGAAGAGGGGGGCACAAGGCAAAAAAGAGGGCAAGTGAACGATATCATCCACTTGCCCTTCGAATCATGGTGCCGACGGCGGGATTCGAACCCGCACAGGTCTCCCCGCCACCCCCTCAAGATGGTGTGTCTACCAATTCCACCACATCGGCGCGCTTCTATTTCGTTTTAACAGGCAACTTCTCTTCTATCGGAGCCGGAATCGACGTCCTCGACGACGTTGACCGGCCGCTGCTGTACATCATGGCCAGGACAAGACTCGTCAGCATAAAGACGATGACGACGATGGTCGTGACCCGCGTCATAAAACCGGACGTACCCGAACTGCCGAAGAGTGTCTGGCTCGCCCCGCTTCCGAAAGCCGCTCCGATCTCGGACCCCCGTCCCGTCTGCAGCAGCACAATCAGGATAAGGGCGATCGCGGCAAGAATATGTACGATGCTTATTACGATTGTCATCTTTACCCACCAGAAACGGTTTTTATTATACCTATAAAACTTTCAGATTTCAAGGATGCTCCACCTATGAGGGCGCCGTCTATATCTTCCATGCCGATGAGCCGGCCGATATTCTCGGACGTCACGCTTCCCCCGTACAGGAGCCTTACGCTATCGGCGGCCGCGCCGCCGTAGACCCCGCCGAGCAGGCGCCTTATGAAAACGTGCACTTCCTGGGCCTGGGCGGGGGTCGCGTTCTTGCCGGTCCCTATTGCCCATACCGGCTCATAGGCGACCGTCACGTGTTCCAGGCTGTCGATTCCGTAGAGCCCGACTTTGACCTGCTGCCCTATCACGAACTCGGTGACGCCCTTCTCCCGTTCTTCCTCTGTCTCTCCCACGCACACGATGGGCTTGAGGCCGGCGGACAGGGCCTTCTTGATCCTGGCATTCACGGTCCCGTCGGTCTCGTGGAAATATTTCCGCCGCTCCGAATGGCCGATGAGGGTGTACGTACAGCCTGCATCCCGCAGCATAGCCGGCGCCACTTCCCCCGTATATGCCCCTTTGTCCTCGTAGAATACGTTCTGCGCGGCCACGGCGACCTGACTCCCCTCCAGGACCCCGGCCACACTCGCGAGCGCCGTAAACACAGGCGCCACGATGACGTCACCGCCGGTAACGCCTGTCGTGCCCTCGACGACGGCCCGCGCGAGGGCTATTGATTCTCCTATCGTGAGGTGCATCTTCCAGTTGCCGGCGAGCATCCACCTTCTCACTTCTGACCCCCGCAATTCTCCAGGGCTTCCACCGCAGGCATGGCCTTTCCTTCGAGCAGCTCGAGGAAAGCGCCGCCTCCCGTCGATATGTAGGATATTCTGGCCGCCGCACCCGCCTGATGGACCGCGGTATCCGTGTCCCCTCCGCCCACGATGCTGAGGGCATGGGCGGACGCGACGAAGTTGACGAGACCGAAAGTGCCCCTGCTGAAAGGAGCGAGCTCGAACATGCCCATGGGGCCGTTCCACACTATGGTCCTGGCGTCGGCCAGGGCCTCTCCGAAGAGCGTCGTCGATGCCGGTCCGATGTCCAGTGCCATCCACTCTTTCGGGATCTCCTGCACGGTCACGTACTTCGTCACGGCGTCGGCCGAGGCGGCCTGGCTGATGACGCAGTCCACCGGCAGGTAGAGCCTGACATGCCGGTCCGCCGCCTTCGTCATGATGGTCCGCGCCACATCGAGCATATCCTGCTCGCAGAGCGACAGGCCCACTTCATACCCCAGCGCCCTGAGGAAGGTGAAGGCCATCCCGCCCCCGATGATCAGCTTATCGACCTTCTCCGTCAGCCTGTCGAGCACACCGATCTTGTCGGAAACCTTTGCCCCGCCGATTATGGCGACCAGCGGCCTTACAGGGTCCTCGGTCGCCTTTTTCAGATAATCGAGTTCACTCGCGAGAAGCAGCCCCGCGGCGCAGTCGGACACATACCCCGTTATGCCCGCATTCGAGGCGTGCCCCCGATGGGCAGCCGCGAAAGCATCATCCACGTAGACATCGCACAGCTTCGCCAGCTCGCGGGCGAAGCCCTTGTCGTTCTTCTCTTCTTCGGCATGGAAGCGGAGGTTCTCCAGAAGGACGACGTCGCGCTCCTTCATCTCCGCCACCGCCTTTTCCGCTTCCGGTCCGACGCAATCATCGACAAAGGTAACGGGTCTGCCCAGAAGCTCCGACAGCCTCAGGCTCACGGGTTTCAGCGAGTACTTCTCCGCCCTCTTGCCTTTAGGGCGCCCGAGATGGGACGCCAGTATCAGCTTTCCCTTTTGACCGATCACGTAGTTTATCGTGGGTAAATGCGCTTTTATCCTCGTATCGTCGGTGATCCGCCCCTGGTCGTCCAAAGGTACGTTAAAGTCGACACGGACCATCACCTTCTTCCCGCCGATACTCAATTCGCTGATCGATTTCATGGGCGCTCCCTTGTCAGGTCAGGCATGTACGGGTCACTTCATCACAAAGGTCAGAAGATCGCAAATCCTCGTGGAAAAACCCCATTCGTTGTCATACCAGGAAAGGACCTTCACCATCCTGCCCCCCGCCACGAAGGTAGAAGGGAGATCGACGATCGATGAAAAAGGGCTTCCGATAAAATCCGTGGAGACGAGCTCCTCGTCGGTGGCCGCAAGTATCCCCTTCATCGGGCCTTGCGCATATTTCCGGAATAAGCCGTTGATCTCTTCCCTGCTCGTCTCTCTCGAAAGGTTGGCGACGAAATCGACCACGGAAACGGTGGGGGTCGGCACCCTTATGGAAAGCCCGTCGAGCCGCCCCTTCATCTCGGGAATAACCTCCGCTATGGCTTTCGCCGCGCCGGTTGTCGTGGGTATCATCGAGAGCGCCGCCGCCCGGGCCCTTCTTAAGTCCCTGTGCGGCTGGTCGAGGATCACCTGATCGTTCGTGTAGGAATGGATGGTGGTCATCAGGCCGTGTTCTATGCCGAATTCCCTGTGCAGCACCTTGACGATCGGCGCCAGACAGTTCGTGGTGCAGGAGCCCATGGAAATGATGTGGTGTCTGCTTTTATCGTATACCTCTTCGTTGACCCCCAGCACAAAGGTCACATCGGGGCTCTTGGCGGGGGCCGAAACGACCACCTTGCTCGCCCCGGCAAGCCGGTGTTTGTCCCCCCCTATCCTGTCGGTGAATTTCCCCGTGGCCTCGAGGACCACATCCACCTTCAGCTCCTTCCAGGGGAGCTTCTCGGGGTCCCGCTCGGACAGCACCTTGATCGCGTGTCCGTCTACGACTATCGATCCGTCCTTCTCCTCCACGGTTGCGTCCATGGTGCGATGGACCGAATCGTATTTCAGGAGATGGGCGAGCGTCTTTGCGTCGGTGAGGTCATTAATCGCAACAAGCTCGATGTCGGGATTCTTGCTACCTATTCGGCACACCTGCCGGCCGATCCTGCCGAACCCGTTAATACCAACCCTGATAGGCATTAATACCTCCTCGATTTGACTCTAATAGTAGCGAAAGGCCCCTCTGTTGTCAAACTATTTCTTTTCGAAAATAGACTGTCCAGCCTGCAAAAACGTACTGAAAACCCGAGACGGCGGTCAGGAGGGCCGTTGTGTAAAAAAAGAACGGTTCGAAGAGCTGGCCCGATTGTTTCAAAAAAGGCGCCTCCGAAGAGACGAGCAAGAGCACGTAAACGACCGTGAGCATCTGGAACACGGTGGTCATTTTACTGATGAAACTCGGCACGGGGCTCAAGGCGAAGCCCCTCTTCAGCAGCACGAAAAAACCGAGAGAGACAACCAGGTCCCGGATAAGCACGGCGCCTACCAGCCCGAGCGGGATTATCTGCTGAGAGAAGAGCACGATGTACGACGACGAGAGCATTACCTTATCCGCCAGCGGGTCGAGGTAAGCGCCGAGGTTCGTCTTCGCGCACATCCTTCGAGCGAAAAACCCGTCCAGCATATCGCTGAGGGCTTGCAGCACGAAGAGGAGAAGCCCCAGTCCGTACCGCTCGTACGCAATAAGCAGGATGAAGAAGGCGGTGACAAAAAGACGGAACAAAGAAAGGAGGTTAGGCAGGTTCATTCTTTATACAGGTTCTTAAAGGTAGTATAAGCCGCCACAAAAGCCGTTTCAATCTCACCCGTGGGACCGTTCCGCTGTTTCCCGATAATAATCTCCGCCACACCTTTACGTTCGGAATTCCTGTTATAGACCTCATCGCGGTAGATAAAGAGGATGACGTCGGCGTCCTGCTCTATGGCGCCCGATTCCCTCAAGTCCGCGAGCCGGGGTCTCTTGTCTTCCCTCTGTTCCACCATCCTGTTCAACTGGGATATGGCGATGACCGGGATATTCAGCTCCTTGGCAAGGGCCTTGAGGAACCTCGATATCTCCGATATCTCCTGTTCGCGCCTGTCCGGGCCGCTCATCCTGCCGCGCATAAGCTGGAGGTAATCGATGATAAGGAGGCTGAGGCCGTGTTCCTTCTTGAGTCTCCTCGCCCTCGCCCGGAGCTCCAGGATGCTCAGGGCAGGCGTGTCGTCGATGTATATCGGGGCGGTATAGAGCCGTCCCGCGGCGGCGCCGAGCTGGTGCCATTCCGTGTCCTTCACGATACCGGAGCGGAGCTTGGAGAACTCTACCTCCGCCTCGGAGCTGAGGAGCCTCATCACGAGCTGCTCTTTCGACATCTCCAGCGAAAAGACGCCCACCGGGGTGCCCCCGTCGACAAGGGCCACATTCTGGGCGATATTCAGGGCCAGGGAAGTCTTTCCCATGCTCGGCCTCCCCGCGACGATAATGAGGTCGGAGTTCTGCAGGCCGCTCGTCAGCCTATCGAGCTCGGTGAAGCCCGTCGGCACGCCGGTGATCGCCTGCTTCTTCTCGCAGAGCCGCTCGATAACCTTGACGTTCTCCATCACCAGGTCTTTTATGGCGTAGAACGAAGGCTTATACTTCTTCTCCGAGATCTCGAAGATCATCTTCTCGGCTTCGTCGATGAAGTTGTCCACGTTCGTGTCAACTTCATAGCCTTTTTCCACGATCTCCGTCGCAATATGCATCAGGTTGCGAAGCAGTGCTTTTTCCTTCACCATCTTCGCATACTGCGCGATATTCGCGGACGTGGGCATGGCGTCGACGAGTCGACTGAGGTTGGCCGCACCTCCTATCTTTTCTATCAGACCCCTGTCACGGGCCGAACTGCTTACCGTCACGAGGTCGATAGGCTCGTTTCTCTCGTAAAGGTCGAGGACTACCTGGAAAATCGCCCGGTGGTCCTCCCTGTAAAAATCCTCGACATCGATGATGTCGACTACCTTGTTCAGCGCCTCCGGGTCGATGAGCACCCCGCCGAGCACCGACTGTTCCGCATCGAGATTCTGGGGCGGTACACGTCCTCTTT
>PLSJ01000390.1 GCA_003165115.1 Syntrophaceae bacterium
GTCACGCCCGATTCTCTCGACCGCATGGTCGCAGTCTCTTACGGGAACCTGGCCCTCAATCAGGTCGCCTCAGGCTATACCGGTCGCATGGTCGCTCTCCAGCAGGGGGTTTACACGACCGTCCCCGTAGAGTTGGTGACCGCGGCAAAAAAACATGTCGATGTAACGGCCCTTTACGATTCCGAGAACTACCGGCCCAAGGTAAGGAACATGCTTGGCAAGCCCATATTCCTTTACTGATGCCGGTATTATTTTCTCCATTCAGGGCGCGCAAAAGATAATCCGATTATAATTTCTCTCATATGGTGACGCTCGCCGATATAAAGGCGGCCCGTGCGCTGGTGATGCCTTTCATTCATCGAACACCCCTGCTCCGGTCCGGCTCCCTGTCAGGGATCACCGGCGCGGACGTCTACATCAAGGCCGAAATTCTGCAGAAGACAGGCTCGTTCAAGGTAAGGGGCGCATTCAATAAGATAGCGAGCATCGGAAAAGGGAACGTAGCGGCGGCGTCCATGGGAAACCATGCGCAGGCCGTTGCTTTTGCGGCCCGGAGGCTCGGGATGCATGCGCTGATCGTCATGCCGAAAACCGTTTCCATTGTGAAGGAAGAGGCTACGAGGGGGTATGGCGCCAACGTGGAGCTTTACGGAGAGAACTTCCAGGAGGCCCTCGATCACGCCCTCACCCTCGATGGGTACACGTTCGTCCATGCCTACGACGACGAGCAGGTGATCGCAGGGCAGGGCACGGTCTGTCTCGAGATTGACGATGATCTCGACGGCATCGACGCGGTGCTCGTTCCCGTGGGTGGAGGAGGACTTATCGCGGGATGCGCGGTTGCCATAAAGGAAGCCTTCCCCAAAACACAGGTCCTGGGGGTACAGGCGCAGGCAGCGCCTTCAGCATTTCTCTCGCTCAAAGAGGGGGTTCCTGTCAGCACTCAGCCCCTCCATACACTGGCCGACGGCATAGCCGTCGGCCGGGTCGGCGAGAAGACATTGCCCCTGATAAAGAAGTACGTGGACGAGATACTGACGGTCGGAGAGGAGACGATCGCCATGTCCATACTGCTCTTTATGGAACGAAGCAAGTTCGTCGTTGAGGGCGCCGGAGCGGTGGGGCTCGCGGCCCTCATCGAAAACAAGGAGCGCTTCAGGGGAAAGCGGGTCGTCTTGATCGCAAGCGGGGGCAACATAGATTTAACCCTTATCGACAGGATGATCTATAAGGGGCTGTTGACCTCGGGCAGGGTCGTCGTCTTCGAGGTCACCGCGGACGACGTGCCCGGCCGCCTGGAAGCGCTGGCCGGCATCATCGCCTCTCACAGGGGGAACATCCTCAACGTGGTGCACGACCGGCTTCTCGCGGACCTGCCCATAGGGAAAACACGGGTAATATTCATTGTGGAGACACGCAGGCCGGCCCATCTGGATGAGATCGTCGGGGAGATCGAGGCAAGGGGGTACGAAGTGAAAAAAAGGGTCTGAGAGAGGGGATAATGGTCTTGCACGGCATCGTGATTCATGGAGGCGTAGGCTCATCGACGAGGCTCACCCGCACGTGCAACACCATCTGTCACACCGCGGCGGGGATGCTTGAAGAGGGAAGGGCGGCCCTGGAAGCAGCGACCGCTGCCGTCCGTCTCCTCGAGGATGACGGCAGGTTTAACGCGGGCAGCGGCTCTACGTTGCGTCTGGATGGAGTGACGGTGGAGATGGACGCCGCCGTGATGGATTCGTCTGGCCGCATAGGCGCCGTCATGGCCTTGAGAGATGTGAAGAACCCGGTCCTCGTCGCGCGGGCCGTGACCGATACGCCTCACGTCGCGCTGGCCGGGCGGGGCGCGGCCTTGTTTGCGAGAGTCATGGGTTTCGGACCCTCCGCTCCTGTTTCCGACAGGACCCTTCGGCGGTACAGGAAGATGCAGCGGCTTGTCAGGGAGGGGAAACTTCACGAGAAAGACGCGCGGTGGAAAGAGTCGGACGTACACCGGCTGTGGAACTTCGAGGTGTCCTACGATGATGCGTTTCCTCTCGATACGGTGGGGGCCGTGGCGCTGGACCTGTCCGGTGCGTTTGCGGTTGCCGCGTCGACGGGGGGAGCCGCTCCGATGATGATGGGGAGGGTCGGTGATACCGCTATGGTCGGCTCTGGCCTTTACGCCGGTCCCGTTGCCGCCGTCGCGGCCACGGGCATCGGGGAAGAGATCATACGGAGGCTGCTCGCAAGAACCGTGTACGACTTCATCGCCGGTGGGCAACCGGTAAAGGCGGCCTGCGAAAGAGGCGTTTCTCTGTTTCCTCGTGAGATACCGGTCGGTATTATCGCCCTTTCACAAGAGGGGTACGGCATCGCGGCAAACAGGCGCATGGCTGCCTGCGGCCTCGTCAGGGAAGCCTAAAATTGTACGCGGACAAGTCACTTTCTCGCCTTCCGCTCCTTCCTGCCGCGGCTGACCGAAGCCTTCATTGACTTCACCTCCCGGCAGTAGTCGCACATGCCCTCGCTGTCGAGGAGGTCCGAAAAAATCCTTTTCCCGCACCTTAAACATAACCTGTACCATGGCTTGATGGCGGTTCCTGTGTTCTGCATGTGATTCCCCGGGTTCTTGTGAACTTGAACCGAACGAGACCAATTTTATCCCCCCGCGAGGTTCCGGTCAAGATAATTTTGTAAAATCTTTCATCATCGCTTCGTATGACCCGGCGGGTGGTGGGAATCCATCTCCGGGGGGCATCCGGGCATGCGAATAGAGGCTGGCTGGTTGACAAAAGTTTCGGCGGCCCTTACCATAGAAAGGGGTTCGGAAGTTGTGCCGGGAAACCGGCATCCGGCGCCCGTCATTCAGGAGGTCGAGGCATGAAATTAACTGTCATCCAGCCGTCCCATTACCGCTCGAAGTCGGAGCGGTTGCCTTGCAAGATTAAGAGGCGGCGGTTGATCGGTCTTACCCTTCCCTACCTCGCGGCCCTGACCCCTCCTGGATGGGAGGTCACGTTGGTTGACGAGCAGCTCACCGGAATCGATTTCGGCGCCCCCGTGGATCTCGTTGCCCTGACAACCTGGACGATCAACTCTTTTCGGGCCTACGAGATTGCCGACGCGTTCAGGCGGCGAGGGGTCTCTGTCATCATGGGCGGCCCCCATACCTACTTCTACCCCGATGAATCGGCGGCGCACTGCGACGCGGTCGGCATCGGCGAGGGGGAAACCATATGGCCCCAGATGCTCGATGACTTCGCCAATGGACGCCTCAAAAGGCTCTATCGTGCGCCTCTTCTCCCGGACCTGGCCAACCTGCCGATGCCCCGGTACGACCTTCTCGACCTTTCAAGACACGGGTTGATAAAGACCTATTCGGTGCAGGCTTCGCGTGGATGCCCTTTTGAGTGCGAATTCTGCTCCGAACGCTTTTACCTCGGCCATCGTTACCGCTACCGGCCCGTCCGGGATGTGATCGAGGAAATCAGGAACAGCCGGGCTCGTTATGTCTTCTTCGCCGACAGCAATTTCGCCGGGCGGCCGTCTCACACGGCGGAGCTTATGGAGGCCCTCATACCCCTGAAAATTCACTGGTCGGCCTTATGGCCCGCCTACCTGTGCAACGACGGGAAGCTGATGGACCTGGCGACGAAAAGCGGCCTCCTCCATCTGAACCTCGGTATGGAGAGCATAGATCGGGCGACGCTGGCGGGGTTGAAGAAGATGAGTGATAAAGTCAAAAACTACAGGGAGACCCTCGACAACCTTCGAAGAAGAGATATAAGTTATTCCCTGAACTTCATTTTCGGGTGGGATACGGAAACGGAGGACATTTTTGCGTCTACCCTGGCCTTCCTCCGGAACGAGAAGGTGCCGGCGGCCTACTTCAATATACTCACCCCCCATAAAGGCACCCCCCTATACGACCGCATGAAGGCTGAAGACAGGATCATCGATATCGATGACATGGGCAGGTGGCCCGGCATTCATTGCCATATCAAGCCCGGTTACTGCACGGCAGAGACGCTTGAGATGCGCGTCAAGGCGATGTACCGCGAATTCTACAGCTATCCCTCGATCTTTGCCCGCCTGCCCCTGCCTATCAGGCAGACCCGCATCGCATCGTGGATAGTCAACCTGGAGCAGAGAAAAGTTTCCAGGGAGGGTGACAAGGAAGAAAACTTCGACCACTACTAAGCGGGTTTTTATGTGACTAACCGCGTGGTGAGAGCATGGAGAAAAGCGGATGGCTACATTTATGTAGGCCGCCTGGCTCTATCCCACTGTTTCGTAACCTTCGATGGACACCACCCGCTTCCTTCGACCTTAATCGAACGTTAACCGAAGAGGAACTCCGACAGGCGCAATTGGTGGCAATTGCGCCTTTTTTTTATGCAGCAAAAGTATTTAACCTCACCTTCGAGTGTATGGCACGGTTATTGAATATGGATGAGAGCATGGGCTATTCGCGAGAGGAGGCGCAGAAGGTGAAGGTGGAACCATTACTTATTCTCACAGTCCGTCTGATTTGCTAAAGGAAGTGCGTTGTGCTCGGTTTCAAGAAACTGAAAGACCGAAATACTACAGAGAGAGGGAGGAGTGCGGTAATGAAGAGATCATGTGGCGCCATCAGGATTTTTCTCATAAGCATGCTGGTATTGTTATCGGGAACGGGCATTGCCCTGGCGACACCCTCAACCACCTATTGGTCGGTGATGACCCCCGACATACAGCCATTCGGCGTGCTTCATATCGGCGTGGATAACTATTTCACGATCGGCAAGACCAACAGGGCCGGGGGTGGTAACTTCCCGACTGACGTTGGCCTCACCATGGGAGTCCTCCCCTTTGAGAAGATACAGATGGAGGTAGGTATCGATTCCCTCGAGCCCTTGAACTGGGAACCGAGCGGCACCCAGTTCCATGTGTCACCCTATTCCTACAATGCAAAATTAGGCTCGCCGGAGGGTGTGTGGTTTAAGGAGTCACCCGCGCTCTATGTCGGTTATTTCGCCGGCGGCTTTGCCCATCACGGCGTTCCCAGCAACCTCACGGCCCTGGACACCTTTTACGGCACGATCGGCAAGACCATACCCTACCTCGGCCGGTTTTCGTTCGGTCCCTACATCGGCAGCTCGCGGGCCCTGGTCAACGGTTACGGGAATAAGGACAACACCGGATGGATGGCGGCTTGGGACCATGGTTTCCTTCCCGTAAAGGGTAAGGACGGGAAGGACGAATACAACCGGATCGTGCTTGCGGCCGATTACATCTCGGGCAACAACGTGCTAGGCGGGGGCGGTGTGGGCGTCTACTATTTCTTCAATAAAGACATAAGCCTTCTCACCGGCCCGGTGTGGTTCAATGAACAGACCATCAACGGCAAGTGGAAATGGACGGTGCAGTTGGATATCAACGTGGACGTTCTCAGCAACCTGTTCGCAAAGAAGTAAAGCGCATCGGGGGCGCCCTCCCCGAATGAACCCGGGCGCCCTTTCCTCCCCTTGGGGTGCGGACATCGATGACCGCACCCCTCCCAAAAGTGCA
>PLSJ01000071.1 GCA_003165115.1 Syntrophaceae bacterium
TCGAACTGCCTCAAGATGCCCCTCAACAAGGTGAGGGTGAGAAAGATCACTATCGGCGGGGCCTTCGGGGGCCGCTCGGAGATCTCGCCCGCGGATGTGATCTGCGCCCTCCTCGCGAGGAAGGCGCGCGTTCCTGTGAAACTCGCCTACACAAGGGAAGAGAATACCCTCGCCACGCGGCAGGCCCATTCCATGACCACGACCATCAAGACCGGCGTGGACCGGGAGGGAAGGGTGCTTTCGAGGGACATCACGTGCCACATGGATGGGGGCGCCTATTCGAGCACGGGCCCCATTGCCACGAGCGTGCCCTTCCTTTGCATGGAGCAGGCGTACCGCATGGAGAATGTCCGTTACAGCGGTTATCGCGTCTTCACGAACAAACCTATCAGGGGCATGTACAGGTGCCACGGCCGGGCGTTTGCCTGTGGCGTCGACCTCCAGCTCGATATGATCGGGGAAGAGCTCGGCGTCGATCCCGTGACGATGAGGCTCAGGAACGCGCGGCAAAAAGGCGATTACACGCCCACCCGGTCTTTCGTGCCGAGCTGCGGCATGACGGAGACGATCGAGAAGACGGCGGATGCGGCGGGGTGGAAGGAGAAATGGGGCAAGCTGCCGCCCTTCCACGGCATCGGCATAGGGTGCAATTCCGTCCAGACGGGGTTCCCCATGGGCATAAGGGGAGGTTCCGCCGCTTTTATCAAGTTCAACGAGGACGGCGGCGCAACCGTTATCTCCGGGATTGTCGACAACGGGCAGGGCAACGAGAACATGATCGTACAGATCGCCGCCGAGGAGCTTGGCCTCCTGCCCGAGGACATCCAGCTCATCACGGCCGACACCGAGGTGACGCCGAGCGATCCGGGCTCTTATTCCATGTGTGAAACCTTTATCGGCGGCAACGCGGTGAGACTCGCCGCGATCGACGCGAAGGAGAAGCTCTTCAAGGTCGCCGCCCCGGCGCTCGAGGCAAAACCCGGGGAGTTGCAGGCACGGGGCAGGAAGATCTTCGTGAAGGGGGAACCGGAGAGGTCGATTTCTTTTGGGCGGGTCATCAGGATGGCCCTGAATAAGGGGCAGTCGATAGCCGGCGAGGGCTCCTATTGGCCCAAGGTCGACCCGAAGCGTGAATGGGTAGAGAACCCTTTCGGGCAGTTGAGCGAAACGTTCTCCTTCGGCACGACCATGGTAGAGGTGAAGGTCGACCCCGAGACCGGCCTGGTCGAGGTAGTGGAGGCATGGGCCTCTCAGGACGTGGGGTTCGCCCTGAACCCCAAGGTAATCGAGAGCCAGTTCGAGGGCGGTTTTGCCATGGGCGGTCAAGGAGGTATGCTCACGGAGTATCACCTCTGGGACGGAGGAAGGTGCCTCAACCCCGCGCAGCTCGAATATCGGCTCCCTCTCGCTCCCGACATGCCGAAGATCAACTCGATCATCGTCGAAAGCAACGACCCCGCGGGGCCTTATGGAGCGAAGGAGGCGGGCATGTCGGTCGCCATGTCGGCCGCCCAGGCGTACGTGTCGGCCATCTGTAACGCCATAGGGGCGCCTATCATGGAGTACCCCATCACACCCGACAAGATAATCAAGGCCCTGGAAGAAAAGAAAAAGAAGAAGGCGTAAAAAACGGGCTTGACATCAAAATAAGATCACCCAGGGGGTAAGAGAGCATGCAGGCACTGGTAATAGGCGGAGCGGGAGGAATGGGCCAGGG
This sequence comes from Syntrophaceae bacterium, assembly GCA_003165115.1. GTDB lineage: Bacteria > Desulfobacterota > Syntrophorhabdia > Syntrophorhabdales > WCHB1-27 > BOG-1155. The sequence goes on from PLSJ01000071.1 coordinate 1,718, forward strand.
GGTCGCCAGGGACCTCATCAAGCAGGAGCAGATCGAGAAAGTCGTCCTTGGGGATATCAACACGGACCCCGCCAGGGTGCAGGAGAAGCTGCGGGCAAGCGAAAAGATATCGCTCGTGAGAATAGATGTGAACGATCACGCCGGCATGGTGAGCGCCATCAGGAATGCGGACGTGGTCATAAACTGCGCCGGGCCTTTCTACAAGACCGCCGTGGCGGTAGCCAGGGCGGCCGTAGAAGCGCGGGTGAATTACATCGATATCTGCGACGACTACGAGGCGGCGGAAATCCTCTTTGCTTCCGACATCGACGGCGCCGCCAGAGAGGCGGGGATAACCGTCCTGACAGGGATGGGGTCGGACCCCGGGACAAACAACGTCATAGTCAAGTGGTACGCGGACCACCTGGACCGTGTCGACGAGATCGCCCTGTTCTGGGTGGTGAGCATCGCCGAGCTCGCGGGCGCCGCCTGGGACCACAGCCTGCATATGACCATAGGCAAGATCCCCCAGTATCTCGACGGCAAGCTCGAATACGTGGAGGGTGGCACAGGAGAGGAGACCGCGGAATTCCTCGAGCCCCTCGGCGCCTGTCAGGTGCGCTACGTGGGGCATCCCCAGCCGCTTACGATTCCGCGTTACATAAAAGGCGTAAAACAGGTGGTGATAAAGGGCGCGCTGATACCCTCATGGGTGGACCGGCTCATCAAGGAGCAGAAAGAGACGGGTTTTCTCAGCAAGGAGCCTCTCTCGGTAAGAGGGACGAAAGTGACGCCCTACGATCTGACCCTGCAGCTCTGGGGCACGATTCCCGATAACAGGGACAAGGGCCCCTTCGCCTCGGGCCTGAAAGTGATCGTTAAAGGGGAGAGAGGGGGAAAACAGGTGACCTACACGGCTGACATAGTGGGCAGGATGGCGCCGGGAACGGGCCTTCCCGCCTCGATTGCGGCCCTCATGCTTCAGGCGGGAGAGGTGACGGTGAAGGGGGTGGTAGCCCCGGAGGGCTGCATCGATCCCGAAAAATTCCTGAACGCATTGTTACAGAGAGGCGCAAAAATTCATCAAACGGAGACCATAGCGTCGATGCTTCAACCTTAAGGCCCCGTGGTCCCGACTCAAGGGACCGGGCCGATGGCGCGCACCCGCGCCCTTGAAGCCTGTTGGAGGAGGATCTTTCTTGTGAAAAACATCGAAAAACTGAACATCACGAAGAGTCTTGGCCTGTTCAATGAAGCGGCAAAATTGGTTCCCGGCGGGGTCCTCGGCGCCAGAAAACCGAGCGATTTTATCGAAGGAGAGTACCCGATCTTTCTTGAATACGGCAAGGGCGCGCATTTAATCGACGTCGACGGCAATGAGTTTATCGATTTCCTCTGCGGCTACGGGCCGATAATCCTGGGCTACAGAGAAGAAGAAGTCGATGAAGCGGTGATCAGGCAGATACGGGACAAAGGCCTCTGTTTCACTCTGACCCAGCCATATCAGAACCCACTCGCGCAAAAGCTCTCCGAACTCGTCCCTTCTTCGGAAATGACCATCTTCCTGAAAACCGGTTCCGACGGCACCACGGCGAGCATCCGCATCGCGAGGGCGCACACCAATCGGCTCAAGGTCATCCGCTGCGGCTACCACGGCTGGCATGACTGGTCCGTCGAGATGAAGGGGGGCGTCCCCGAAAAGCTTTATGAAGATGTCTACGGATTCCGCTACAACAACCTGGGTCAGCTCGAAGACCTGATGGCAAAACATGGCGATCAGACAGCCGCCATCATCATGACGCCTTTCGGCCATCCCAACCACCAGAAGATGGAAGAACCGCAACCCGGCTTCCTCGAAGGCGTGAGAGACATCGCCACGCGGTACGGCGCCGTGCTGATCTTCGATGAGGTCAGGACGAACTTCAGACTGAGTATGGGTGGAGCGCAGGCACTCTACGGAGTCACGCCGGACCTGTCGGTCCTGGGAAAGAGCATGGCCAACGGCTACGCCATAAGCGCCGTGACCGGAAACGCGAAGACAATGATGGCCGCGGCAGACAAGCTTTTCATATCCTCCACTTTCTTCCCGAACAGTGACGGCTATATTGCAGCTCTCAAGACCATCGAGATCCTGGAACGCGACCATGTGCTCGACAATATCTGGGAAAAAGGCGGCCGCTTTCTGAAGAGAGTCCAGGCCATCATCGACAAGTATGACGCCGGGGCCGAGCTGACCGGTGTCGCGCCGATGTTTTACATTACCTTCAAAAAGGATCAAGCCGACACCTACAGGGCCAGGCGGGATGACTTCTATACTCAGCTCATTCGCAGGGGCATCTTTTTGCACCCGCATCATCACGGTTATATCTGTTACAGGCACACGGAACAGGACCTGGAGACGGCGGCCCACGCAATAGATGAGGCCATGGCCTACGTCAACGAGAAATATCAAAATAACATCGAAGCCCCATGAAAAGGCCGAAAGCGGCACGAAAGGACGGACGCGCACAAAAGGTTTTTGCGGGCTGAGCGTTTACAAAACGCTTCGCACCTTACTTGTAGAATACGGTCCGTCCCACTCCTGAAAAGAGAATGGCCCTCCTGTAAGGGCGGCCATTCTCCCTGTGAGGTAACGCGGGATGCGTATCGAGAAGATCGACCACATATGTTTCGTGGTGCGGGACCTGGAGAAGACGAAGCGGATTTACCGCGACAATTTCGACTTGCTTCCGGACCTGGAATACGTGGCCGAGTCGGAGCACATAAAGGTCGCCCGGTACTATATAGGGGAAGTAGCGGTGGAGTTCATGGAAGCGACGAGCCCGGAAAGCGACGTTGCGAGGTTCATAGAGAAGAAAGGCGAGGGGTTCTTCCTCATATCGTACAAAGTGGACAACCTCGACGCGGCAATGGACGAGCTGAGGAGCAAGGGGGCTAAGCTGATCGACGAAAAACCGAGATATCTTTTCGGAAACCGCTACGCCTTCGTACAGAAGCCGCAGGAACTGGGCGGCGTGCTTACGGAACTCCTCTACGGCGAATTCGATGCGAGCCGATCGGATGAGGAGCAGGAACCGTAAGAGATGGATCGGCAGGTTTTGTTCCGTAAAAAGGCAGGCCTTAAAAAAGGGGGGTTATCATGCGAAAAGGATGGGTAGTCCTGTTCACGGCCTTTATGCTGCTGTGCTTCGTCTTTCTCGGTTTACCCGGGAGAGCCCAAAGTCAATCCAAGATCACGCTGACGTACGCGAACTTTCCGCCTTCTACCACATTCCCCTGCGTGCAGATGGAAAGATGGGCGAAGGAAGTGGAAAAGAGGACGAACGGGAAAGTGAAGGTCCAGACCTTCCCCGGCGGCACGCTGCTTCCCGCGAAGAATATCTTCGACGGGGTCATCACCGGCACGGCCGACATCGGGAACTTTGCCATGAGCTACCAGCCGGGCCGGTTCCCTGTCTCCGAGGCGGTTGACCTCCCTGTCGGCTTCACCAGCGCGAGGGCGGCCAGCCTCGCCCTCTACGACCTCATCGACAAGTATCCGAAGGAGTTCGAGAAGGTGAAGCTGCTCACGCTCTTTACCTGTCCTCCGGCCGATTTCATGACCATAAAGCCGGTCAGGTCCCTTAAAGACCTGAAAGGGATGGAGCTGAGGGTCTCGGGAACGGGCGCAGAGGCGGTGAAGCGCCTCGGTGCGATTCCCATCGCCATGCCCCAGTCAGAGACGCCCGAGGCGCTTCAGAAGGGTGTGGTAAAAGGCGTCGTCTCCTCTATGGAGGTGCTCCAGGATCTCAACTATGCCGCTTACTGCCCGTATGCGACGGACACAAACCTCTTCGTCGTCACCTTTGCCGTGGTCATGAACAAGGATAAATGGAACGCCATGCCGGCCGACGTGAAAAAGGTGCTCGATGATTTGAGGAGGGAACAGGCTGAATGGACGGGCAAGTACGTGGATGACCACGTAAAGGAAGCCCTGCAATGGTCGAAACAGAAATACAACCACCAGGTCATCCAGCTTTCCCCCGCCGACAAGGCCGAGATCCCGAAGATCCTCAAGCCCATGTTCGACGNNAGGGTCAGCAGGTGATCAACGACTTGATGAAATTGAAAGAAAAGTACGAAAAGCCGATCGCGGGCAAGTAGGAAAAAGACGGGCCGGGTAGCACGCTATCCGGCCCGTCTTTTTACGGTCCTTATTCTGTATACCGTATACCTGCACACGACCATCTCGGGAGGCTCGGCATGAAGTACCTTGAAACGTTCAGCAAGTTTCTCAACAACTTTCTTATGATCCTCGGCGCCATTGCCGTTCTGGGGCTGATGGTCCTTGCCACGGGAAACGTGGTCCTGCGAATGCTGCATATCCCCTTCAGGGGAACCTATGAGATCGTCTCCTTCCTCGGGGCCTGCGTCATCGCTTTTGCTCTCGGGAACACGCAAGCGACGAAGAGCAATATCGTCGTCGATATCCTGTCCGAAAAATTCCCACCGGCCCTCGCGAATATGCTCGATCGGGTCGTTCACTTCGTTATCATGGTCTTCTTCGCGGTCGTGGCGTGGCAGGTCTACGTCTACGCCATGAAGCTGGTGGAATCCCATGAGGTCTCGGAAACCTTGAAAGTCATCTATTACCCCTTCGTCTTCTGCGTGGCCCTGGGGTTTGCCGTGCTTGCGCTCACAGGACTCGTCGATTTTCTGAAAGCGATGCTCCGCGAGGGGGACAGGGTATGAACGGACCGATCGTCGGCGTCTATGGCATTATCATTATGTTCGCTGTCCTGTTCCTGTTCCGGTTGCCCGCGGCCTTCACCATGGCCGTCGTGGGGTTCCTCGGGGTAGCTTACGTCACGAATTTCACGGCTGCCTTCGGAATGATCGGGACCGATATGTGGAACATCTTCTCCAATTACGGCCTCACGGTAATCCCCATGTTCATCCTCGTCGGAGAGTTTGTGCACTATGCGGGATATAACGACGGCCTCTACCACGCCACGTACAAGTGGTTCGGCCATTATAAAGGCGGTCTAGCCATCACGACCATCATGGCCTGCGCGGCCTTCTCTGCCATCAGCGGGAGCAACACGGCCACGGCCGCAACCATGAGCCAGGTAGCGATCCCCTCCATGAGAAAATACGGCTACCACCCGCAGCTTAATGCGGGCTCGGTGGCGGCGGGCGCCACCCTGGGCGTCCTCATACCTCCCAGCATCGTACTCGTTGTGTACGGGCTCTACACGGGCCAGTCCATCGGGAAGCTCTTCTTCGGCAACATCATGCCCAGCGCCATCCTTACGGTGCTTATCGCCGCCACGGTCGGGTACATCTGCTGGCGACATCCCGATTGGGGACCCGCGGGAGAAAAGAGCGGCTGGAAAGAGCGCTTTCGTGCCCTGCCGGACATCATCGATATCCTTATTCTCTTCGCCATTATTATGTACGCCCTTTTCACGGGCGTGGTAACGGCCACGGAAGCGGCCGCGGCGGCTTGTTCCCTTGGCCTCGCCATCTGTCTGATCAGGCGGAAGCTCAGCTGGGATAATTTCGTCAAGTCCATCGTCGATACGCTCAAGATCTCCTGCCTCGTTTTCATGATCGTGGCCGGGGCAGTAGTATTCTCCCGCTTTCTCGCCCTTACCCGGCTCCCCTTTGAAGCCGCAGGCTGGATCAGCACCCTGGCCCTTCCGAACTGGATGCTCTTGTGGATAATCCTCATCTGCTACATCATCGGCGGCTGCGTCATGGACGCCCTCGCCTTTTTGCTCGTTTCCCTGCCCATCTTTTACCCCATCGTCATGGCCATGGGCTACGACCCGATCTGGTTCGGGCAGGTCATCACCATCGTCACCACCATGGGATCCATAATGCCGCCCATAGGGATTTGCTGCTACGTCGTTGCCGGCATGGCGAGGGACATACCCCTCAGCACGGTATTCAGGGGTGGGCTCTGGTACGTACCTGCCTACATCATCTCCATTATTGTGCTTATGCTCACACCGTACTGGACAGTGTTCGTCTTTTCGAACCTCGTGAAGTGACCCGAACGCTCCTGGAGCACCGGTCAAAAAGAGGAAAAGAGACAGAGGCGCTTTTCGCATGACATCGATCAGAAACGGGTGAGGGTGCGGACTCTCACCCGTTTGATTGGGCGGGTCAGCAAATGCGCGAGAGGGGATTTGAACCCCTACGGTGTAATCCTCTCGGTGGCGCAGGCCATAGAGTAATACCCGAGCACTCTCCCCCTGCCCATCTCCTGAAAACCTTCTTCCCTAAACGGCGCAGGCCCGGTTCTCTCCCCAGTAGGGGGAAAGATCACGCAATCGTGCAATGATGGGCGGGAGCTTCTCGATAACAACGTCGACCTCCTCCTCGGTGTTGTAGACGCTGAGACTGAACCTGACAGAGCCGTGCGCCATGGTGAAAGGGACCCCCATGGCCCGCAGGACGTGAGACGGCTGTAAGGACCCTGAGGTACAGGCGGAGCCGGAAGAGGCGCAGATACCGAACTGGTCAAGGAGAAGGAGAATCCCCTCGCCCTCGATAGACTCGAAGCTGATATTGCTGGTGTTGGGGAGACGGGTAGTAACGTTCCCGTTCACACGGCAGAAAGGGATCGACGTAAGGAGGCCGTTTTCGAGCTTGTCGCGCAGGTCCCGCACACGCGTGTTCTCGGTCTCCATGTTCTGGGCGGCGAGCTCGCTGGCCTTTCCCAGCCCTATGATGCTCGGGGTATTCTCGGTCCCGCCACGCCTGCCCTTTTCCTGGTGGCCCCCGATAAGGAAAGGGTGGAAGGGCGTCCCCTTGCGCACGTAAAGAACCCCTATGCCTTTGGGTGCGTGAAGCTTGTGCCCCGAGAGGGAGAGCATGTCGATGAGATTCTCCTTCATGTTGACCGGGACCTTTCCCACCGTCTGCACCGCATCGGTATGAAAGAGAATTCCCCTTTCCCTGGCCACAGCGGCCGCCTCTTCAACCGGGAAGACCACCCCGGTCTCGTTGTTGGCCCACAT
>PLSJ01000152.1 GCA_003165115.1 Syntrophaceae bacterium
TGGAGTACCCCGTCGTCGGGACAGTAATCTTGATTGAAACGATTGATCTCAGCGGACGATTAAACCTTTCCCCAAAAAGTAAGCAAGGCCCCTGTCAGGGTTGTCGAGGATCGATCTCCAAGTACCCCTTCAGACTGTCATCGCATGGTTCATCATCAACTGCCCCCGTCTGCCGTGCCATCATCGCATGGTTCGTCATCATCAACTGCTCTTGCCGACTCCGCTGAGAAAGGTTTTGTGCAATACGGCAATTTTTCCATGGACACACAGCAGCATTCAGGGGCCTTCCCCTTAGCTTCCACATCCATCGTTTTATCGCATGGTTTACATTTGTAAGTTAGCTTATTTCCCATAATACATCCTACACAAAATATCGTCATAAGCCACTTACGGCATGATGATAACAACTCCCTTTGTCTGCCATAGCTCGTTCCATCTGACCTCCTTATTGTTAAGCACGTCATCGGGATTAATCAAGGGGCAGCGAATCGTCCGAAGTCGGCTCTCGCTGAGCTTTTTGTATTCGCTTTCCGGCGGCAATCATCGCTTTAGCCTACCAGACCACCTCAACCAGTTGTAAGTGCACTAGGTAATGCCTTCGTAAGGTCGGAGAAATTTTCGATGCATGGGGCGAGAGCCGGGGTGTCGTCCGGACACTCTTTCGTACGTCGCGAACGCGCGGCACCGGGATGCGGCGCATGGCCTACAGCCCGCGTAACGGGTATCTCGAACCCGGCCGCTCGCCACGTTGCACACGAATCCGTTTAATGCTATACTGCCCTTGGGACCTGTCCGGGAACAAATAGTGTTGCGGCACGTCTTTTGGTTCCCTGACAGGATGTAATTCCAAGGAGGAAAAACATGTTCGGACTCGGTTTCCCTGAACTGATCGTGATCATGGTTATCGTACTGATCATCTTCGGCGCCGGCAAGCTCCCCGAGATCGGCGGCGCCATCGGCAAGGGGATAAACAGCTTCAAGAAATCGATACACGAGCCTAACGAGATCGACGTGACCCCGAAGAACGACCAGGAGAAGCCAAAGGCGCCTTAAAGTCGCATGGCAGGGGTCACTTACATCGGCGTAGGATCCAATATTGGCGACGCCTTCGACAATTGCCTGCAAGGCGTGATGACGGTGATCGGCGACGAGAGGGCGACATTTGTCGCCCTCTCGTCTTTATATCGCACTTCACCGGTCTCCCCTGTCGCCCAGGACGACTTCCTGAACGGCGTCCTTAAAATAATATGGCAAGGCACCCCCCAAAAACTGCTCTCTTTCCTTCAGACGGTGGAGGCGGCCATGGGCAGGACAAGGTCGTTACGGTTCGGCCCCCGCACCCTCGACCTGGACATCCTTTTCTTTGACGACCTCGTCCTCGATATGCCGGGACTCACGATCCCACATCCACGGCTTCATCTGAGGAAGTTCACCCTCGTTCCCTGCCTGGAGATCGACCCCCATCTCGTCCATCCGCGCTTCAAACGCCCCCTAGCCTCATACCTGCGTGAGCTGNNGCAGGATACCGGCAGACCGGATCGGGCCTCCGAAAGCGGGGGGAGGCCCTGGGGAAAGCCGCGGATGAACGTGCTGACGATCGACCTCGGCACCTCGGCGACGCGCCTCCATCCCGTCGGCGAGGAGGTCGCCAGGGAGTATATCGGGGGGAGGGGCGTCACGAGCCGCATGCTCTTCGATATGACGGAGCCGGGGAGAGATGCCCTCGACGGGGCGTCGCCCATACTCTTCGGCACGGGCCCCCTGACCGGGACCCCCTTTCCCATGGGGGGCCGCTTTACGGCATGTGCCAAGTCACCGCTCACCAACACCATTTTCAGCTCTTCCTGTGGGGGCCGCTTGGGTGTATTTTTGCGCAAGTCAGGGATCGACGTGCTGGTCGTATGCGGCGTGGCCGACCGCCCCTCGTATCTCTCGATCGGGGACGGGAGCGCCCGCGTCCTGGACGCATCCGCCCTCTGGGGCAGGGACAAGGCTTTTGTCAAGGCGTACCTGCGGGAGAAGCACGGCCGGGACGCCTCTATCCTCCTCATCGGGAAAGCGGGCGAGACGGGCGCCCTCATCGCGAACATCGAGAACGACGGGCGCTACCTGGGCAGGGGCGGGCTCGGCGCCGTCCTCGGATCGAAGCGCCTTAAGGCGGTGGTCGTCCGGGGCTCGCGCAAGGTGCGCCCGGCAGATGAGGAGCAATTTTCTTTCCTCGCCTACGAGTTCAGGAAATGGCTCGCCGCGAACCCGGTGACCTCACAGGGCCTGCCCGAATTCGGGACGGCCGTGCTCTTCAACCTGATGCGGGAGACCGGTCTCCTCACCATGAAGAACTTTTCCGAAAGAGCGCCTTACGAGGCGGCCGCCATCTCGGGCGAAATGCTGACGGAGCGCCTCCTCAAAAGGAGAAGGGCCTGTCCTTTCTGCCCTGTCGCCTGCGGCAGGGTCACGCGGTACGGCGACGGGCCCGAGTACGAGACACTCTGGTCGCTGGGGGCGAACCTGGCTTTATTCGATCTCGAAAAGGTGGCGGAGTTGGGAAGCCTTTGCAACGAGCTGGGCCTGGATACCATAAGCACCGGCGTAGTCGTGGGAATGGCCTGCGAGGCCGCAGAGGCCGGCAAGGTCCCGGTCCCTGTCGCTTACGGCGACGCACGCGCTATCGCGCTGCTCATCGGGCAGATCGCGGAGAGAACGGGTCCGGGGGCGATACTCTCGCTGGGCGCAAGGAGAATGGCGGAGCACTACCATCTTTCCGGCGCGGCCCCGGAGGTCAAAGGCCTGGAGCTGCCTGCCTACGACCCGAGGGGGGCCTACGGCAATGCCCTCGGTTACGCGACATCCAACAGGGGTGGATGCCACCTGCCCGGATACTTCATCGGGACGGAGATCCTGGGCATCCCGAAGCTCCTCGACCGCCTCGCTGTGCAGGGCAAGGCGGGCCTCCTCGCCCTTTACCAGAACGCCTACGCCTTCATGGATACGCTCATCCTTTGCCGGTTCGCCGCACTCGCGGTGCCCACGGACTATTATGCCCGGATCGCAAGCGCCGCCCTCGGCAGGAAGATCACCTGGGAAGAGGCCCTCACGATCGGTGAGCGCCTGTGGAACCTGGAGAGGCTCTTCAACGTGCGTGAAGGCGTGGAGGCCGACAGGCTGCCGGACCGGCTCGGGACCTTCCCCCTCGACGGGATGCTTCAGGAATATTACGCGGTCAGGGGCTGGGATGAGGCGGGCGTCCCCACGCCGGAGAAGAGAGAACTGTTGCATCTCCCGTAGGGAAGTGCTATTCTCACAAGCGTTTCGCGGAAACACCCAAGGAAACGGACCTCCATGCTTGAAGAGAAGACTTTCGCCCTCTTCCGCGACATCGGAAGGGACCTGTTCCTGCGCGGGCTCATCAGCTCCCACGCGGGAAATATCAGCCTCAGGATAGGACAAACGATCTGCATCACGAGAAGGGGCTCGATGCTCGGCAGGATCGCGCCCGACGACCTCGTGGACGTCGATTTGGAGAAGCCCGATTCCCACGTGCTGCGCGCCTCATCCGAAGTGGTCGTCCACAGGGCCGTTTACCGGAACACGAGCGCGCTGGCGATCGTCCATGCGCACCCGCCTTACGCAACCCTCCTGTCGATGGTTGCCGACGAGCTGATCCCCGTCGATTCGGAAGGGTCCTACCTCTTCAAGAAGGTGCCCGTGGTGAGCGTCGAGAAGACCATCGGTTCCCTTGAAGCCGCGGAGCTGGTCAGCGAGTGCCTCAAGGACTACAAAATAGTGATGATGAGGGGCCACGGCAGCTTCGCGAGGGGAGACATGCTGGAAGAGGCATATATGCTGACAAGCAGCCTGGAAGCCTCCGCCTTCTTTCTTTATCACCTGGAGACCGGCAAGGAATACAGGAAGTTTTCCGACAGTTATAAGAAATGGTAGAATGCTTTTCTTTGAGGGGAACGACCCGCAAGCGGGTACCCCGATGAGCTTGCTCATGGAGGGGCGACCGGGCACCCGCTTGCGGGTCGCCCGATAATTGCATGGTAGGAGGCCAGGAATGAAGTTCTTTATCGACACGGCGCACGTGGAGGAAATAAAGAAGGGGATGGAGATGGGACTGGTGGATGGCGTCACCACGAACCCCACCCTGC
>PLSJ01000395.1 GCA_003165115.1 Syntrophaceae bacterium
GCGGCGACGCCTTCGAGATCGAGCGGCTCACGGACGAATGCGGCCTCACCATCCATTCGACCTTCAGCGGCAACTCCGAATACGAGGAGTTCGCAAGCGCCCACACCGCGGACCTCAACGTGGTGATGTGCCATCGCTCCATCAACTATATGGCGGAAATGATGGAGAAGAAATACGGCATCCCCTGGTTCAAGATCAACTTCATCGGGGCCAACTCCACGGCCAAGTCCCTGCGAAAGATAGCCGCCTATTTCGGCGACGAGGCCCTCATGAGCCGGGTCGAAAAGGTAATAGCCGAGGAAATGGTCGAGGTGGAGCGGGTGCGGCTGGAGGTGCGGTCGCGGTGTGAGGGCAAAACGGCCATGCTCTTCGTCGGCGGGTCACGGGCACACCACTACCAGGAGCTTTTCGCCGAGATCGGCATGAAGACCCTTTCAGCCGGCTATGAGTTCGGCCACCGCGACGACTACGAAGGCCGCAAGGTCATCCCGACCATCACCGTGGACGCGGATACGCGCAACATCGAAGAGCTGAGCGTCGGGCCGGACCCGCAGCGTTTCCAGCCCCGGAGGAGCACGGACGAGAGGGGCAGGCTCGGCGAGGAGGGCTTTCGCCTGGGCGACTATGTGGGCATGATGCCCGAGATGCAGAACAACACGCTGGTCATCGACGACCTGAACCATTACGAGATGGAGGTCCTCATGGACCGGTACAAACCGGACGTTTTCTGCGCCGGCATCAAGGAAAAGTACGTCATCCAAAAGGCCGGCGTGCCGTTGAAGCAGTTGCACAGCTACGACTACAGCGGGCCCTATGCGGGCTTCAGGGGGGCGATCAACTTCTATAGGGAGATAGACCGCATGGTCAACTCGAAGCTCTTCAGCTTCGTCAAGGCACCCTGGCAGGAAAACCCCCAGCTTGCCGGAAGCTATGGATGGGGCAATTACCGGGGCTAGCGTCGCCCCCTCCCCCTCATAAAAAGGAAGAGGCGCAACTGCAGAAAGGAGAAGGCTATGCTGCTACGACATACACCAAAAGAACCGACGAAGCGGTCCGCGCTTACCATCAACCCGGCCAAGACGTGCCAGCCCATCGGCGCGATGTACGCGGCCTTGGGCATTCACAACTGTCTGCCCCACAGCCACGGCTCGCAAGGGTGCTGCGCCTATCACCGGAGCGCCCTTACGAGACATTACAAAGACCCCATCATGGCGACGACCAGCTCTTTCACGGAGGGCGCATCCGTCTTCGGGGGACAGGCGAACCTGATGGAGGCGATCAACAATATTTTTACCATTTACGCACCCGACGTGATCGCCGTCCACACCACGTGCCTCTCGGAGACNNACGTGATCGCCGTCCACACCACGTGTCTTTCGGAGGTCATCGGGGACGACCTGACCCAGATCATCAACAAGGCGCAGACAGACGGGAAGATACCCAGGGGCAAAAGGGTCATCCATACGAATACGCCCAGCTTCAAGGGGTCCCATGTCACCGGCTTCGCGAACATGGTACAGAGCATGGTGCAGTACCTGGCGGTGAACACGGGCGCGAAGCTGGGCCAGATCAATGTCATTCCGGGCTTCGTCGAGCCTTCGGACATGGAGGAGATAAAAAGGATCGTCACGGAGATGGGGANNATGGGGATAAAGTACGTCATGTTTCCCGACACCTCCGGCGTGGTCAACGGTCCCCTCGACGGAAAATTTCATATGTACCCCAAGGGCGGCGCAACGGTGGGCCAGATCGCGAGCGCGGGCGACAGCTCCTTCACCCTCGCCCTCGGCAGGACGGCGTCTCTTCCGGCGGCAAAGCTGCTCGATACGAAGTGCAAGGTCCCCTTCGAGGTCATCGACCTTCCCATCGGCCTTCGGGCCACGGACACGTTTGTCGACAGCTTGAGAAAGATCGCAGGGGTGAGCGTGCCCGNNACATGATCACCGACATGCACCAGTATTTCTACGGGAAGAAAGCGGCTCTCGTGGGCGATCCCGATCACCTCGTCTCACTCGCCCAGTTTCTCACGGACATCGACATGGAGGTCCTCTACGCCGTCACCGGCACGCCGGCGGGTCCGAAGTTCGAGCGGCAAATAAGGCAGTTCACCGGGGACAAAACGGTCATCACCCATGGGCTGGGGTCCGATATGTTCCACTTCCACCAGTTGATCAAGAACGGGAAGCCCGACCTGATCTTCGGCAATACCTATGCGAAGTATATCGCCCGGGATGAGGACATCCCGCTGATCAGGGTCGGTTTCCCCATTTACGACCGCGTGGGTCACCAGTATTTTCCGATCACCGGCTACCGTGGCGCCCTGCGCCTGTTGGAGAAGATCCTCAATGCGGTGCTGGATCGCCAGGATAGGGATGCGCCTGAAGAGAGCTTCGAGCTGGTGATGTAGGAATGCACGCACTTATGAGGGGGGAGGCTTCGACGGCTCCGCCGGTGGAGGGGGTGCTGAGCCCCAGCAATTGCCGCGCCTGAAGAGAGCTTCGAGCTGGTGATGTAGGAAACCGGGTCCCCCCTCACCCCAACCCTCGCCCCTGCGGGGAGAAGGGGAAGGACACGGAATAATAAAGGTATTTCCCTCTCCCCTCGGGGAGAGGGTTGGGGTGAGGGGGCTCGCCTGAACGAGAGGATACATATAGCTTTTAACGGAGAACGCGATGATAGAGATACTCGATGAACGAAAACGTCAGGTCTACGAAAAAGGCGGTGAGGCCTTCGACCTCGCCTGCGACAAAGCCAGCCTCGCCGGGTCGGTGAGCCAGCGGGCCTGTGTGTTTTGCGGGTCCCGGGTGGTGCTCTACCCGATATGCGATGCCGTCCATCTCGTCCACGGCCCTGTCGGCTGCGCGGCGTATACCTGGGACATCCGCGGCGCTCTCTCGTCGGGACCGGAGCTTCACCGGATGAGTTTTTCCACGGACCTGAGGGAGGAGCACGTGATCTTCGGCGGGGAGAAGAAGCTCTATGCGTCCCTCACCGAGCTGATCACGGCGTACCGGCCGAAAGCGGCCTTCGTCTACGCCACCTGCATCATCGGCCTTATCGGCGATGACGTGCAGGCAGTCTGTAAGAGGGTTGAAAAAGAGCAGGGCATCCCGGTCATACCTGTTCATTCGGAAGGGTTCAAGGGGACGAAGAAGGACGGCTACCGGGCGGCGTGCGAGGCGCTCTACCGGCTGGTCGGCAAGGACGATGCGACGCCCGTCGGCGACCATCCCATCAATATCCTCGGCGACTTCAACGTGGCGGGAGAAACGTGGATCATCAAGGGGTACTACCGCGAGATGGGGATAGACGTCGTCTCGTGCATGACCGGCGACGGGAGGGTGGACGAGGTCGGCCGGTCCCACCGGGCGCGCCTGAATGTGGTCCAGTGTTCGGGCTCCATGACCTTTCTCGCAAAAATGATGGAAGAGGCGTATGGTATTCCATTCAAGCGGGTCTCCTACTTCGGGATCGAGGACACGGCCGACGCGCTCTATGCGGTGGCGCGACATTTCGGGGACGCATTGGTCCTGAAGAAGACGGAAGAGCTGGTCCGCCGCGAGGTGAACCGGATTTATCCGCTCCTGCAGGAATACCGTCTCGACCTTAAGGGGAAGAAGGCGGCCATCTACGTGGGCGGCTCTTTCAAGGCATTCTCCCTCATCAAGGCGCTGCGCCACATCGGCATCGACACCGTCATCGTCGGCTCCCAGACGGGAAACCCGGAAGATTATGAGTACCTGCGGGAAATCTGTGATGAAGGGACGATCATCGTGGACGACACGAACCCGCTCGAGCTCTCTCAATTCATGATGGAGAAGGACGTGGACCTCCTGATCGGTGGGGTAAAGGAGCGGCCCATTGCGTACAAGATGGGCATCGGATTTTGCGACCATAACCACGAGCGCAAGATAGCCCTCGCGGGTTTCGAGGGAATGGTCAATTTTTGCCGGGAAGTCCACTCGTCGATCATGAGCCCGGTCTGGAAGTTTTCGCCCGCCCGGCTTAAGGCAGGCGCGTTAAGGAGGGTGCACAATGAGCCAGGCAGAAAAATCGCTCTCTGACAAAAACGAGGTCCTTCATTCGATGTCGACGCGGAACGCGTGCAAGGTCTGCGCGCCTTTGGGCGCGAGCATCGTCTTTCGGGGCATCGAGAACTGCGTCCCTCTGGTCCACGGCTCGCAGGGGTGCTCGACCTACATCCGGCGTTACGTGATCAGCCATTTCAGGGAGCCGATAGATATCGCCTCGTCCAATTTCAGTGAATCCTCGGCGATTTTCGGCGGGGGCGAGAACCTGAAGAAAGCCCTCGACAACCTTAACCGCCAGTACCGGCCCGAGGCAATCGGCATTGCTACCACGTGTCTCTCGGAGACGATAGGGGATGACGTGCGTCTCTACCTCGACGAGTACCGCCGGGCGGCGCAAAACACCGGGCCGGGCCCGGCGATCATCCACGCCTCGACCCCCAGCTACAGCGGCACCCACATGGAAGGGTTCCATGCCGCCGTGAGTGCCACGGTCGAGGCCCTCGCCGAAGGCGGCCCGCGTGACGGTGCCATCAACGTCATTCCGGGTTTCCTTTCTCCCGCCGACTTAAGGCACCTCAAGGAAATCGTCTCAGGCTTAGGCGCCCGCTTCACCATGTTCCCCGACTATTCGGAGACCCTGGACGGGGAGTCATGGCCCGAATATCAAAAGCTCTCGGCAGGCGGCACCCCGGTGGAAGCCATACGGGGCATGGGACGGGCCGCGGCGACGATCCAGCTCGGGAGAAGCCTGGAGGGGATGAGGTCGGCGGGCCGATTTCTCGAAGAGCGTTTCGGGGTCCCCATGCATACCCTGGGCCTTCCCGTGGGCATCCGGGAAACGGACCGCTTCTTTGACGTCCTTTCCTTAACCACGGGCGCGGATGCGCCGGCCCTCTATGAAAAAGAGAGGGGCCGCCTCGTCGATGCCTACATAGACGGCCACAAATACGTCTTCGGCAAGCGGGCCGTGGTTTACGNNCTTTTCTCGATGAGATCGGGATGGTCCCCGTCGTATGCGCCACCGGCGCATCGACCGGGAGGTTCAAATCGCTCGTGCAAGCGGGCATCGAACATACCCGTGAGGACCTGATAATAACCGAGGACACGGATTTCGTCGCCATGCTGGATGCCTGCCGGGCGGCACGACCCGATATCGTCATCGGCAACAGCAAGGGCTATTC